>CAMVMK010000017.1 GCA_947168585.1 uncultured Fretibacterium sp. | reverse complement strand
CTTGAATTTCATTGCCGTACTCGTCAAAGGCTTGGAGATTTTGAACTTTCTCAAGTTCTTTTAACTCTTCTTCACTGTAATCCGCGAGGAAGAAATCCGCTATCCTTCTGAATAAAAAGTCAATCAAATTAAAACTTCTGACGCGCTTAACGTTCGTAACACGCTGACCTTGCGAGGCAAGACTTGCTAAATTTGAAAACGCTGAAACGTCAAGCCTCGTTAAACTGTTATAGGAGCAGTCTAAAGCTGAAAGTTTTTCACAGCCTTCGAGATTTAACTCGGTTATCTCGCAGCGTTCGCAGTTGAGATTTTCGAGATTAGCGCAATTTTTAGCGTTCAATGTCGTAACGGACGAATAGCTGACGTTAAGAACTACGAGTGAAGAATTATTTTCAACTTCGACTTTCTCTAAGCCGCTGCACTCGCTCGCGTTGACCTCTTCAATTTTACTTCCTGAAAGATTTATGGATTTCAACGAATCATTTTGAGAAACTTCAACTTTTTTTATCGAAGTATTTTCGGTGATAGTCAGAGTTTCTATTTTTGTATTTTCGGGAAGTTTTACCTCCGTAACGCCCGTAACGTTCGATAAATCCAAAGTTTTTACTTCGGTTTTTGTTTCGATTTCCTGAATTACTTCGGTAATATCTTTGCCCGTAAGATCGCCCTTTACGGTTACGTCCGTAGTAGTAGTGCCGGTGCTGCCGCCGGTGTTAGTGTCAACGGCTTCATAACCCGTAGTACTCTGTCCTGAAGAGCCGCCTGAGCTTCCGCCGCCTGTATTATCAGCTGGAGGCTGGGCTGGTGCTGCTGTTATAGTCAAAGTAATTATCATTGTTCCTGCGGTATTATCTGCTTCAGCTGTTATTGAAAAGAATGATAATAACAAAGCCGCAAGTAATAACATAATATTTTTTTTCATAAATTCTTTGATACCTCGCTTATAATTTTTAATTTTATATTTAGGCCGTTTAACTGCGTTTTGTCATTCAGCGAAAAACATTCATATTTCAAAAGTGCGCCGTAAGTCCCGGCTTTAAGCGATTCTGAAAGCAAAATTTCTTTAATTTCTTCGCCCGGTTCTACAAAATCAGAACGCCATAATTCTTTGCCGCCGTCAAGAATTAAACTTAATCTTAAATAACACGAATTAGAGGCAGGGTTATAAAATTTCACACTCTGATTTTTTTCGTCCGCATTAAAAATCAATTTTTCATAACCGGGAATTGCAATTCCGCCCGCATATGATTTACACGCGAACAGAAACGCAAAAATTATTATGAAAATGATATTCGGTTTTCGGTTCATAGGCTCACGAACTTTCGCTGCTTATTGAACTTCATATGTCTTTGTGTTATCTATGAGAGCTGTGACACTAACAGCGGAGCCGCTTTCGTCATAGATAAATCCATCGCTGCCGAAAGCCGCGCGGCCGCTGTAAACTTTAATTAAATCATACCTGTCAACCAAAGCCTGCCAAGTTTCTCCGGCGTAGTATTCGCAGGTGAGTTTATCACCAGTATACGGGCCTACGAGTTCGTTTATCTTCAGCACTTGCGGTACGGTAATTGAAACAGCTTCGCTGGCCAGCTTGTCGTCGGTCTCCTTGACACGAATCTGTACCGCACCTGCAGCGAGCGAAGCTATGGAGCCAGCTGTGGTAACGTCAGTCCAAGTCGTGCCGCTGTCGGTGGAATATTCCATTGAAGTTGTAATATTGGCGTGAGAGAGTGTGCTCGTTCCGTTTTTCGGACTGAATGTGCAATCTGCCTGCGCAATGGCGGGTGTTTCTGCAACATCTTTTATATTTGCTGTGAAAGTTACTGTATCATTATAAGTTCCTGCAGGTTTGGTGCTGTAATCTTCAACGATAATTCCTGCGCTTAATGATGTAGTATCGTTATCGAATTTCCAAGTTGCAGCGGTTGCAGAACTTTTATAATTTTCTTGTGTATTCTGATTTACAAGATTGTAACCGATTGAATTTTCATCGGATTTGAGTTTCCAATTATTAGCAGAAGAAGCTGTTAAAGTTAGTTTTTGTTTGCTGTCTAAACCGGTTACAGTAATATTTCCGGAAGCGTTATAACCTGAATTATTTACGGTCAAAGAGTCAGGAATTGTGATAGTATAGTCCGCATATGCTGAAGAAATCGAACTAAAAAGGAAAGTTAAAGCTGTGATAAATACACAAAATTTATTTTTGAAAGAAAAAAAAAGACAACTATAGGTGCTGTGCTGTGCTGTGCTGTGCTGTGCTGTGCTGTGCTGTGCTGTGCTGTGAATATTATGCACATAATTTTTATTTTGTCAACGTCCTTTCTAACGATTTTTTTATTTTGATTTTTATTTCCAATCTTCAATTTTTAAGCCTTCAACTCTCGAAAATTCGCGTGTATTGTTTGTAACGAGAATATATCCCAATGAACGGGCATGAGCCGCTATCATTGTATCTCTGTCGCTTATTCTCATGCGTTTTAATTCAAGATCGCCGACCAAAATGTTTAGCTGCTTCTGCGTCAAAATCAATCACAGGAACACCTGCTAAAAACGTATATACGCCGACTCTCGTTACTTCAGGCCGTGAACTTTTCTTATTGCCATTATTACGGCGTTAGTATCGAGCATATACATTTTTTATAATTTTTCACGTACCGCAGGAATTTCCTCCGGCATAGCGTCTTTCATGAAATCATCTGCAAACTCGGCGATAATAGCTGCGCCGCGTTCCAAAGTTTCAGCAAGACGGTTTACAGGAGTCATGATTAAAACATCTCCGATTTTATTGATATAAACTTTCTCAGCGTCAAAATTCAATTCTTGAGGTATATTCAAATTATTAACAAAAATTTTTGATTTTTGAGCCGACGGCATTAAAAATTTCTCCTTAAAATAAATTTAACAAAATTTTATCTGATTTTATATTTTTTATCAAATTTTCATTATACATCTTTCATCATATCCAGTTAATAAACTGTCATGAGTAATAAATATCATATTCTCTGTTTTGCTTGAGCAATTAAAATCCTATCAAAAGGATCATTATGAATTTTCTCTGTACTTCTCTGAAGTTCGTCCACCGCTAATACATGAGCATTCTCGATAGGAACCGGAATAAAACTTGCTTTTAAGCAGGCGTCAAGAAAAATCTGTCCGTCAACAGGCATATTTTTAGGATTTTTTCTATGCTTCATTACGACTTCCCACACAGATGCGCTGCTGAAATAAATATCATTTTCTTGAGAATTGATGATGTTTAGAATTTCAGCAGGTAATCTGTCCTCGTTACACACTGCCCAGAAAATAATGTGAGTGTCAAGCAAATATTTCATCTAAAAAAATTCTCCGCAAAACATCGAAGCTATTTCTTCATTAGAGTCATCAAAATGTTCATCAAAATCCGGCGGAAGATTAAATTTTGATTTACCCGTTCTCTTAAAAGGCATTGCGCTATAATTCATCACCCGCAATAAATCAAGAACAAGTGCTTGGCTATGTCTCGGCATTTTATTCATGATTTCTGCAGTTTCTTGTACAAGCGTCATAACCGTATCAATCCTTTCTATTAAAAAAAACATTACATTAAAAAAAATCTAAACGAAGTTCTATAAATTTCATACTGCAAATAACAGAATTAAAATAAAAATTTTAATTTATTTTTTTAATCCGCAATATGAAAAATCCCGGCAATGAAAGGATAAAAAATTTTCCAAACAAATAGCAGCCGCCGCTGCCTCCTGAAATATCATTATTTTTCTGCGTTTCTTCAGATGACAGGTTAATCCACACAGCGGGACGAACAGCGATATACTTATTATCGTCTACGTCCCAGCCGCTATAACCGACCTCGCCGATTGCGATGACATACGCGGCGCAGTAATCACCGAAACCGGGCGACCGAAGCCACCAAAAACAAGCATTTTGATTAGGATCGGTCAATAAATAACATACACGGTCATTACTATCAGTAAAATAATAATCAGCATCAGCCGCACTCAAAAGGAAAACTGAGTCCGCGTCATCACCTGCAGCATTCCATTCAACTTCAGAACTCTTATAATAATTATAAGTAGTAAAAGTGCCGTCATAAGTTTCATTTTGAAGTTTAACTTTAATGATTTTCTCCTTATCATCACCCAAACCGTTAAGAAAATCACCGTTAAGCCAAGTTCTAACCGCGCTGCTTAACCAAGCATTACTTGAATCATCATACGCTTTTTTTATAACAGCTTTTTCCGTAACAAGCAAAGCCCTTTTATTATCCGTATCAACTTCAAGGACGCGCCATTTTAACGGCTGATTGTTATACATGCCGAATTCGTAATCTTTCTGACCTGCGACAGGCGAGCCTGTAAACGAAATAGCCGAAAATGCAACGCAATTTGAACTCAACAACGCGATTAACGTAAACAAAAATATTTTCATTTTCATTTTCAATTTCATGGGAAATTTATTCTTTCTAAAAATTTTTCATAAATTCAAATAAATTTAAGCCGACTTCATCATTAAATTTTCGTTCAACGATAAAGCCGTTGGAATTTCTGTCGGATAAATCTTCAACCATCATTTCGCAAGTTGCGCTGACGGTTGCACTGTTCAAATGCCCGCCGAAAACTTGACCTTCGGAATTTGCCGCACTCATGTGAATATGCAAATAAATTTCTCCGTCTTTAGTCGTAACTGTTCCCCAAAGGCTTGTGATTTCTGCAGGAAATTGAAAATGATTTCCGTGAAATTTTTTTACTGCAACGTCAAATAATCCGACCTCAAAATCATCGACTGCGCCGAGTGCTTTGACTTCAGCGAGAGTAATTTTTTCAGCTGTACAGAAATTTTTGAGCGTTGATATAATCTCTTCGCCTTTGTCAATTCTTACAAAATATTTATTATTAAAACGCCTGAACTGCATTTTATCCGCCCCCTTTTATCTTGAAAAATCCATAATTTCGATATAAACTACGCCACCGGAAGTTTCGTCTTCACCATTAGCTTTATAAAGAGTTTTTTCAAAATTTCTCTGCACTAAATTCGCAGTTGCTGCTCTTGCTTCTAATTTTTCTTTGACTTTAGTATCATTGCCGAAGTTGCAGCCTATATACCATTTGAATTTATTATCTTTGCCTAAATGCTCCAGAAAATAACTCAATCCTGCACCGTCTCTAACTGGGGTACCGCCATATTTAGCAGTTCCCCTGCTTGCTCCGTCCTTTGTAAATTCGCCGTTAAAATATTTTGCAATGTCTAAAATATCAACATTTTCACAAAAATTGCCATAACCTGTAAAATTCTGTCCTGTAGCAATATGTGTAGCGTTTTTAATCTGCCCTGTATCTGTAACTCTGTCAATATTATCAACATACCATGCAAGAGCCGCTGTCTTCCATTGACGAAGATTATTAATTATTTTTGCCGCCTTAGCTGAACTCACTGCTTCCGTGCTTGAAAGCATCATCATCGCGCTCAAAATACCAATTACAACAATTACAATTAATAACTCAACGAGTGTAAATCCTTTTTTAGACTTCAAAATAAATTACCTTCTTTGCTATAAAAATCGCGTCCGAAGTTCGGGCGGGCGGGTGGGGAACGAGGACGCGATTTTCTAAAAATTTTTACCCTTTAACTACAATATTTACGAGTTTGTCAGGCACTGCGATAACTTTCACGATTTCTTTTCCGCCGATTTTTTCAATCATAAACGGATCTGAAAGAATACTTTTCTCGAGTTCCTCTTTTGACATTCCTGCAGGACGCTCGAATTTTCCGCGAACTTTCCCGTTTATCTGCCCTACGACCGTAACAGAATCCTGCACCATTGAAGCCTTATCAGCACTTGGCCACGCTTCGAGGCAAAGCATTTTTTCATGCCCTAACATCTCCCAAAGTTCTTCAGTAATATGCGGGCAGAACGGCGACAAACAATTTAATAACGTGTCTACAGCTTCGCGTTTTAATTCCCATGCTTCAGGACTTGTATCGCTTAATGAATAAATTGCATTCGTAAGTTCCATTAAGCGCGCTATTGCCGTGTTAAACTGCTTTTCGTCAAAAATATCGTGAGTAACGTTGTCGATCGTTGTGTGAATTTTGCGTTTTAATTCTCTTAACGCCGACGATTTAATTTCGTTCATTGCGATAATTTTATTGCCGTAAGTTTTGAGATTTCCGCAATTTTCTTCAACGTAACGCCAGACTCTGTTCAAAAATCTGTGAGCCCCTTCAACGTTCCTGTCTGACCACTCTAAATCATTATTCGGCGGTGCAGCAAATAAAATAAATAATCTGACTGTATCAGCTCCGAATTTTTTAACGATTTCGGTCGGGTCTACAGTGTTGCCGAGTGATTTTGACATTTTCGCGCCGTCTTTCAAAACCATTCCCTGTGTTAGTAAATTCGTGAAAGGTTCGCGGTAGTCAGTCATGCCGATGTCGTTAAGGAATTTCGCAAAAAATCTAGCGTAAATTAAATGCAGGCATGCGTGTTCAATTCCTCCGATATATTGATCAACGGGCATCCAGTAATCTACGTCGGATTTTTCAAAAGGTCTTTTATCATCGCCGGGCGAGCAGTATCTGTCGAAATACCACGATGAGCAGAAAAATGTGTCCATAGTATCGGCTTCGCGTCTTGCAGGGCCGCCGCAATGAGGGCATGTAGTATTCAAAAAGTCCGGGCGGTCAAGGAGCGGTGAATGTCCGACCTCTTTAACTTCAACATCTTCGGGAAGCCTTACGGGCAAATCTTCTTCAGGAACTGGAACAACTCCGCATTTATCGCAATAAACAAAAGGAATAGGAGTTCCCCAATATCTTTGACGCGAGATTAACCAGTCGCGCAATTTGAAATTAACTTCGCGTTTGCAGATCCCTTCTTTTTCGCCCCAGTCAATCATTTTTTTAATAGCTTCGGAAGTTTTGAGACCGTTAAATTCGCCGGAGTTGCAGGAAATTCCGTCCTCCGTGAAAGCCTCTTTCATTGTCGCGCCGTCAAGTTTTGTTCCGTCTTCGGGATTAATTACAGGAATAATATCAATATTATATTTTCGGGCAAAATCAAAGTCGCGGCTGTCGTGAGCAGGAACGCCCATAATTGCGCCGGTGCCGTAGTCAATTAAAATATAATTCGCTATCCAGATAGAAATTTTTTTGCCGTTCACGGGGTTAATTCCAAAGAAAGGAGTTTTGAACCCTAATTTTTCGGCCTTAGCATCGCTGCGTTCGATTGAACTTTGAGACGTAACTTTTTTCACAAACTCCTGCAGTTTTTCAGCGTCATCTTTGGGCAGAGTTTCGAGCATTTTCTTAACGAGTTCATGTTCAGGCGCAAGAGCAATAAAAGTAACTCCGTAAATCGTATCGAATCGGGTCGTGAAAGCCTCAAGAGTGTAATCAAGTTCGGGGATTTTGAAAGTTAATTTAGCTCCCTCGCTGCGTCCGATCCAGTTAGTCTGCATAATTCGGACTCTGTTAGGCCAGCCGCCTAAATCTTTTTCAATGTCGTCTAATAATTCCTGAGCATAATCCGTTATTTTTATGAACCATTGTTTGAGATTTTTTTTCGTAACGGGATTTTTACAGCGCCAGCAGCGTCCGTCTTCGACCTGTTCATTAGCTAAAACTGTTCCGCAAGACTCGCACCAGTTCACAGGAGCTTCTTTTTGAAAGACAATCCCGCGTTTATACATTTGAAGGAAAATCCATTGATTCCATTTATAATACTCCGGGAGACAGGTAATAGCTTCGCGCCGCCAGTCGTAGCTGTAGCCCATTCGTTTTAACTGTTCAGTCATGTAGGCAATATTAGAGAGAGTCCAATCGTGAGGGCGTGTCTTAAATTTAATCGCGGCATTTTCTGCAGGCATACCGAAAGAGTCAAAGCCGATTGTATATAAAACGTTTTTGCCTTTCTTTCTTAAAAATCTCGCTAAAACGTCGCCGATCGAGTAATTTCTAATATGTCCCATATGAAGCGCGCCGCTCGGGTACGGGAACATTTCGAGACAGAAAAATTTTTCTTTTGAAGTATCGGTGTGAGACTCGAAACAGTGAGATTCGTTCCAACGCTGCTGCCATTTCTTTTCTATTTCAGCAAAATCATAAGGCATAAAATTTTCAATCCTCCGTTTAATCTTAAATATTTTTCCGTGAAATTATACACGCAATTAAAAATTAGAAAGCAGAAAATTAAAAAAAATTTTTTCCGCGCGGAGCTCGATGACAAGATAAAAATTTTGAGATTTTTGTAGTTGAAAATGTAGTTGAAAAAATAAAAATTCCCCCGATAATTTCGAGAGAATTTATTTTTTGTTATTATATCATTAAATAGGAGGCTGAAATATAAAAATGAAACGAAAATTAACCGCGTTAATCTTAGTTATGTCGCTGCTGTTTCCTGATGTAATAACGGCGGCTGAAACATTAAGAAAATCTGACGATGAACGGAACGCTGAATTTAATACAGCTTTATCAGGAATTTCTGCGGACGTAACGGAATTTGATAAATTAGCTTTTCAAGACGGCTTAAAACGTTCTAAAAATAATTTCACGAGGCTCTATCATTCTCAATGGAAAGCCTTAGGAATGAATGAAAAATTAGAAAAAGCTATCAACGCTTCTTTTGAGGAAAATACGAAAGATTTAGCTTGGGGAACTGCCGGAATTCAAATGGTATTATTTGACGATATTGTCAATAAAATTCAAGATGGAGTAGCTTTCAAATTTTCAGACGCTTTTGATGATTTTCTCCGCGATTTAGAAGTCAAATGGGGCGAAACTTTACAGAAAGATGTAGCCGATTTTTACCGCCGCACGAGCGTTTCAATTTTAGCTTCGGACAGAAATCCTATGATCCAGGCATATATCCGCAACAGTTCAGCGGCTCAAGATAAAAATATTGACGTTATGGAAAGAATTAAACTCTCTCTGCAAAAACAATATCCTGAACTTTCAGTGTCGGGGACTAAAATTGCGGGCGGAGTTTTAGCTGTGCTTCTGCGCCGTCAAATTCAAAAAATTATAGCCCAGCAGTTGGGCAGAACTGCTTTAAGAAAAGTCGCAACCGCAGGAGTTTCAAAAGTTGCCGGAATGGCTATACCTGTAGCAGGCTGGGTCATGGCCGCGTGGGGGTTTGCTGATGTTGCCGTTACGGTCTGGAACGTCCCGGACGATGTTAAAAAAATGCTTCAAGATTCTAATCAGGCTCTTTATTACGAGGAAATTCCCGAAGTATATTGGGACGCTATGTCGCCTTACGTCATGGATACTTTTGTTGAAGAGTTCGGGAAATTACAAAAAATAAAAAGCGAAGTTTCTTTTTTAGCGTCTAATCCTAAAGTTTCGGAACTTTCTAAAAATCTCAGCGATGAGGAAGCAGCGCAGTTTTATGAAAGAATTTTGGCTTTATATCATATTTTAGGCAGAACAGGCTACGAAGATTTATTAAAAGATTTCGGAGAATTAATCAGAGATTCTTCGCGTAGAGATTTTGAAACTTTAGCTTCAATGCTTCAGCAGGGCAATAAAATTCAAGTTAAAGAATGGCTCAATATTGCGGGCTCTAAATATTTTGAACTTTACGGCTCATTTCCTCCCGACACTTGGACAGAATTTCCGCCGAATAAAGAATCTCTCGAAATTTTATCGTGGTGCATGAAACTCCCTCCGAAATCCCGAAACATTGCCGTTAAACTCGATATTTTAGATATTAAATGGATAATGGAGGAACTTCCGGAACGTTATTTTTCTAATTTATTTACGCCTCCAAAATCTATAGGAAACGAACCTGAAGAAATTCACAACGAAATTATAAGGCTCTCGAAAATTTCTGATAAAGAATCCCGCAGACCCTATCTAAGTGCAATTTCTTACTGGTGGATTTTATACGGAATTTACGTCAAGGCTGTATTTCTTTTATTGTTCATGCTTTTCGCTGCTCGTCTTGCTTACGTCATTAAGAGACGAAAAAAAGCAGAAAACAATTCTCCGCTTCAAAACGAGAGGCCTGTAATAATAAATATTCCGGGACAAAAAGAAAGCAAAAAATATAAAGTTAAAGCTAAAATTTCAGCGGGTTTAGTCGAGGAACTCCGAACTATAACTTGGGATATTTCACAGCAAATTCTTCCTGTAGGAGACGGAAGCAAAGACAGAATTTTATCCGTTGAACTTGAAAGCCTTGACGATATTGCGCGGTGGTTCATTGAAAATAAAAATTGTGTCGAAGTTTTACAGCCTGAAGAATTAAAATTTATGTTAGGAATGTGATTTTTTATGATTATATCAACGAGGGCTTTTCCTGTTTCAGGAACTCAAGATTTAGGGCTTGTCTACGGAGCAAGCTGTCTTTCTGTAAATATTGTAAAGGATACGAGAGAAACTTTACGAAATCTCACCGGCGGCGAATTAAAATCTTACACCGAAATGATGAATAAAAGTATCGAGGCCGCTAAAAGCCGAATGATCGAAAACGCCGAAGCCCTAAAAGCAGACGGAATTTACGCCGTGAGTATTGCTACGCCTCAAATTTCGGGGGGAGCTGCAGAAATTATAATTTACGGTACGGCGTTTAAGTTCGCGGACTAAAAAAAATTTCAGCGGATTTTGAGGGATTTTGCTATAATAAATTTAATTTAATTTCCCAAAAAATTCAAAATTTCTGGAAGGAAGTGCACGGTCTTGTTCTTTAGAAAATACGGGGACATAATCATCGGAATTTTCTACACTGCTCTCGGTGCTGTAACGATATGGCTCGCCCGGCAGCTCCCGAAGTCGAGAGTTATGAAAATCGGTCCCGACTTTATGCCTATGGTTATAGGCGTTCTTATCGTATTTTTAGCACTCATGCTTTTATTCAGCGCGGTAAAAAATTTCAAAGCCAACGCCGCAAAAGCTGAAGCAATGCCCGCAGATACGTCGGATTATAAGCGTGTTCTTGCGTCATTAGTTTTAGTTGTTATTTACGTGAATATTCTTGCGCCGGTGGGATTTATTTTATCGACACTCGGATATTTATTTTTGCAGATAGTAGTGCTTGCCCCTAACGATAGAAGAACTGCGAAAAATATTTTAACTTACGCTGTTATTGATGTAATTTTTGTTTTCGTAGTTTTCTTTTTATTCAGATACGGCTTCAAGATCGTTCTTCCTGCCGGAATTTTTACGTTATAAAAGAAAGGAGATTGAACAATGGGAGCTTTAGGACAATTAGGTTCAGCAGTTCTTAGAGTTTGCGAGCCGACTTCATTATTATTAATGATAGCGGGCGTAACTATTGGAATTATTTTCGGTTCAATCCCCGGTTTAAGCGCGTCAATGGCCGTAGCTTTGATGCTGCCTTTAACTTTCAGTATGGGCTCATCGCTCGGAATGAACGTTTTAGTAGCGGTTTATATCGGCGGAATTTCGGGCGGATTAATTTCAGCGATTTTATTAAATATGCCGGGCACAGCGTCATCAATCGCAACGACTTTTGACGGTTACCCTATGGCTCAAAAGGGCGAAGCTATGAAGGCACTCGGAGTCGGAATAGTTTTCTCGTTCTTGGGCTCGGTGTTTTCTTTCGTAATTTTGACATTTTTTGCTCCGTGGCTTGCTGACGTAGCTTTGAAATTTGCCGCGCCTGATAACTTTGGAATTTGTTTCTTTGCCTTAACTATGGTAGCTGTATTATCGTCCGGCAACATGGTAAAAGGGCTTTTAGCCGGAATGTTAGGGCTTGTCTTTGCTCTCGTAGGACTTGCACCGATAGACGGCACAGCGAGATTTACTTTCGGAGTTGCAGAAATGCGCGGAGGATTTAATACCTTAACGACATTAATAGGAATTTTTGCAGTTGCAGATATTTTAGTAAGTGCTGAGACAATAGGCTCAGGAGTTAAAACAATTCCAGTTAAAAAAGTACGCGGCTTCGGCTTTTCAATCGCAGAATTTTTCAAATGGATTCCCGGAGCAGTTAGAGCGGCATTAATCGGCACAGGAATAGGAATTTTGCCCGGCATAGGCGGTTCAACTTCTGGAATGTTAGCTTACGTAACGGCCAAGAACATGAGCAAACACCCTGAAACTTTCGGACAGGGCGATCCTGAAGGTATTGTAGCAACAGAAACGGCCAACAACGCAACGATCGGCGGAGCATTAATACCGCTTTTAGTTTTGGGTATTCCCGGCGACGGAGTTACGGCTATGATGCTCGGCGGATTTTTAATTCACGGACTTTCGGCAGGGCCTTTGCTTTTCGTCAAAAACGCTGATGTTGTTTACGGAATTTTTGCGGCCTGCATGGTCTGCGCGTTAATAATGCTTATAGTTGAATGGACTTGTATAAAAGCATTTGTGCAGGTTTTGAAAGTGCCGAAGCATGTTTTACTGCCGTTAATTTTAGTTTTATGTGCTGTCGGAGCATACGCAACTAACAACAGAATTTTTGACGTTCAATCAATCGTAGTATTCGGAGTTATAGGTTATCTTTATCATAAATTCAAACTTCCGACAACGCCTTTTGTATTATGTTTCTTAATCGGACGAATGACGGAAGAATATTTGCGTCGCGGTCTTATGAGATTTAAGACATTCGGAGCATTTTTCACGCGGCCTATTTTCTGCGTATTCTTTGCGATTGCAGTGGGAGTAATTTTGTGGTCATTGTATAAAGAAATTAAAGCGAAAAAAAACAGTTAGAAGAGAGTTTCTAACGTTTTAATATTTCTAATTCCTCAAAAAAATTTTTTATAAAGGAGTAACTTTAATATGAAAAAAGTATTATTAGCTTTACTTGTTGTTCTTGTAGCAGTATCAGGAGCATTCGCCGAATGGAAGCCGACAACAACAGTTTCAATTATCGTCCCTGCCGGAGCAGGCGGAAACACGGATTTAAGCGCGAGAGTTTTTGCTCAGTATGCTAAAGAACTTTCCGGCGTTGATTTTATCGTTGTAAACGCTAACGGTGCAGCAGGTTCAATCGCCGCCGACCAGGTACGCAGCGCAGCCCCTGACGGACATACATTCCTTTACGGCCATAATCTTGTAAACGTTGCTAACGTTGCCGGAATTACAGATTATAATTATTCAGCTTTCAAACTCGGTCCGACATTCGCAAAAGACCCCGCACAACAGTTTTATGTAAACCCGAAAAAATATAAAAATCTTGAAGAGTTCATCAAAGCCGCAAAAGAAAAACCCGGCGAACTTGTAGCCTGCACGGAAGTCGGAGCATATACTTACTACGAAATTCTTAAATTTCAGGATTTGGCAGGAATTGAACTTGACCTCGTTGACTACGGTTCAAACGCTGACAAAATCGTAGGAATGTTATCAGGCCAAGTCGACATGATGCCAGGTGCTTATATTAACTGCAAAGATTATCTCGCAAGCGGCCAGTTCGCAGCACTCGGAGTTCCCAGCGCAGAACGCTACGATTTAATCAAAGACATTCCTACATTCAAAGAGCAGGGAATTGATTTAGTTTACCCGGACTGCGATTTTTCATTCTATTTCCCGAAAGAAACTCCGGACGAAGTTATAGCTTGGTATGAAAAAATCGTTCAGGAAATGCACAAAAAGCCCGAATGCCTTGAAGCTATCCGCAAAGTTGAAATGATGCCTTATTATCTTTCAGGCGCAGACAGCGAGAAACATGACGCAGAATATTTCAATACATTTAAGTCAATCGCTGACGAATTAGCAAGCAAGTAAGAAAATTTTTCAATCCCTCCTGATTTAAGCGCAGGGGGGATTTATTTTTAAGAAAGCCATGATATTAAGACAGATAATAAGCGGAATAAGTTTTTTTATACACAAACCGGCAAAAATTTATAATTATTTATATAACGATTTTCAGTTACGGCGGGCAGGCGTAAAACACGGCAAACATATGCAAATAAACGGAAAACTTCACATTCATGCAGGCAGCGGAATAGAAATCGGCGATTATTTTATGGCGAACTCCGGACTAAAATATAATGCCACGTCAGGCGGCGGAGAATCTTATATCGCTGTAGGTGCTAATGGCCGTTTAATAATCGGTCATCACGTCGGCATATCGAATTTGTATTTAACAGCTTCTGAACTAATCGAAATCGGCGATTATACAATGATAGGTTCAAATTGTATGATAGCAGACACTGATTTTCATTCCGTCGATGAAACCGCTCGAAAAGCAGAAATAGATAATTGGTTTACCCCCCCCCAGAAAAATTTTCTAAAAATTTACCAGAAAGCAGCATAAAAACTTCCCCTATACACATAGGCGAAAGAGTATTCATCGGTGCAAGAGCAATTATATTAAAAGGCTCATGGATCGGATCGGGAGCGATAATCGGAGCAGGTTCTGTTGTCGCCGGCGAAAAAATCGGCGATGGAGAAATTTGGGCAGGAGCACCAGCACGGCGTATAAAGTAAAATAATTAGCAAGCAAATAATTAAAATAAGTTAGGAATTAGGAGTGAGGAATTAAAAGCCTTGCTCCTGATTTTTTATTAGGCATGATTTTATTTCTTCGTCAGAGCTTAAAAGAATTTTCAAAAGATAAGGAACTTCGTTTAAGCGTCCTATCGCCCATTCTCTCATGCTCGAAATTAATTTAGCTTCACATTCTTTCAAAGTAGGAGCGTTTTCAAGAGCATGAAATTCAATTACTTCACCGGTGATCGAACCGTCAGCCTCTTTATCGTATTCGACAGTAAATGAAAGTCCTTTAAGCCAATTTATTATTTCAGATAAAAATGAAAAATCTTTTTGAAGTGCTAATGCCATTAATTATCTCCTAAATTTTTATTACTTGTAATTGCAAATGAATTATATATTATAATTGCAATAATTAAATAATTTTTCATAAAGGAGTGAAAATTTTATGAGCAATTACGGCTCAACACCTGTTGTAAAATCTATGAAAGTCGTACCCGTTGCAGGTTATGACAGTATGTTAATGACGCTTTCAGGGGCTCACGCGCCTTTTTTTACCCGCAATATAGTAATTCTTGAAGACAGCGCAGGACATCAGGGCATCGGCGAAATTCACGGAGGAGATTATACCTGCGAGGCTTTGAGGGCTTGCGAGGGTCTTGTAGTCGGCCAGCCTGTCGGGAAATACAGAAGCATTTTAGACTCTATCCACAAGCACACTAAACGCGCTAAAGAAGATGACGGCGAGGGTATTCAATCTCTCGACATTTCTAAATTAAAATTCGTTGTTAAAGCTGAATGGGCGATTGAATGTGCTCTGCTTGATTTATTAGGTCAGGCACTCGGCCTTCAAATGTGCGATTTATTAGGCGACGGGAAACAGCGCGACAAAGTTGAAACTTTAGGATATTTATTTTACGTCAGCGACAAAAACAAAGCAGCCGGAAAATTAAATTATCTTGATGAAAGTTCAAGTTCTGACGCATGGTTCAAAATGAGACGCAAAGAAATGCTCACGCCCGAAGCAATAGTAGAGCAGGCTCAGTGTCTTCATGAAAAATACGGCTTCAAAAATTTCAAATTAAAAGGCGGAGTCTTAGCAGGCCAAGAAGAAATGAAAGCCGTCTGCGCACTCAAAAAAGCGTTCACGAACGGAAGAATTAATATCGACCCTAACGGAGCTTGGAGTCTCGCCGAAGCTATTGAACTTTGCAAGCCTCTTGAAAATGTTTTGACTTACATTGAAGACCCTTGCGGCCCTGAAGCAGGTTATTCGAGCCGTGAAATTATGGCCGAGTTCAAGAACGCCGTAAAACTCCCTGTCGCTACTAACATGATCGCTACGGATTGGAGACAGTTTTATCATTCAGCCGCGTTAAAATCCGTTGATATTGTCTTGGCCGACCCGCATTTTTGGGGCTTCGGAGGCTCAATCAGGATAGCTCAATTATTAAACGATTGGGGCTTGACATGGGGAAGCCACTCTAATAATCATTTTGATATTACTCTCGCGGCATTTGCTCAAGTCGGAGCAGCAGCACCGGGCAGACCTACAGCCCTTGACACTCATTGGATTTGGCAGGACGGGCAGAATTTGCTTTATGATGCTCCCCGAATTATTGACGGTTATCTTGAAGTCCCTGACGAGCCCGGTCTCGGAGTTAAATTAAACATGAAGAAACTCGAAGAGGCCAACGCTCTTTATAATAAACTTCCGACCCATGACCGCAATGACGCTGAAGCAATGCAGTTTTTAATCCCTAATTGGAAATTCGACAGCAAAAAACCCTGCCTCGTCCGTTAAGGAGAAAAATAAAAATGATTGATATTAAACTCGAAAATTTTGAACGTGAACGCCTCGATGAAATTTTTGATGATGTAACGCCTTACTCGCAGATGGATACGAACGAGAAATATTTTCTCAACGGAGCAATTCGTTACTTCAAGCCTAAAAATATTCTCGAAGTCGGAATAGCTAACGGCGGCGGAAGTGCGATAATTCTAAATGCTATAAAAGATTTAGACTCGCGCTTAACTTCTGTCGATTACTGCGAAAAATTTTACGGCAGCGATATAGACAAACCCTCCGGCTACATTGTTGATGAAAAATTTTCGTATCTTAAAAAAGACAACTGGAAAGTTTATCTCGGCGGCGACATTTCAAAATTTATCGAACAAATTGGGGGGGGTACAAAATTCGATTTTCTCGTTCTTGATACTGCTCATATTCACCCTTGGGAAACTTTGAATTTTTTGTGTGTACTGCCCTTTATGAACCAAAACTCTTGGGTCGTGCTTCATGATATTTCACTGCCGCTTTTAAGTACGCGGGAAAATGATTTAGCGTGCCGGTATTTATTTTCAAATGTTGTTTCAGAAGAAAAATTAACGCCTGCCGTTTCTGATATAGATTTATATTTCCCAAACATCGGAGCTTTCAAAATTACTGGCGACACAAGGAAATATATCGGCAATTTATTTGAGAGTCTAGTCATTGAGTGGCAGGCTCTCCCTTTTGTTTATGATAAAAATATTTTTCCGGATTATTTTGAAATTTTAGAAAAAGATTTGAATGACATCAGAAAAGTTATAAAAAAATATTATCCAGAACGCTCGGAATTTTTTGAGAACACTATAAGAATTCAAAAAGTCTTTGCGCGATATAAAAACGAAGTTTATAAAAATTGGCGCACTGTTCTTAAACGAAATTTCCCGTACATCGTCAAGCCTGTTAGAGCGGTTCGGGCATTGAGAAAAAAATTAATTGGCTGCTAAAAAATTTTTTCGATATAATTCAATATAATCTCCTTGCTATACTCTCACTGGCGGGGAGATTTTTTAGCAAAAAATTTTGATTGGGTGAAAAAATAAAATAAATTTTTATGCAGCGAAAAAAAAGAATACGTCCCCTAAAAACAAATTCTGCGCTCCGGCACAAGCACAGGCAGCTATCAGCAAAAAAGATTTTTAGCGAAAATGTACATTTCCTTCAAAGAATGTAACGAAACTCTTTACTGGCTTAAATTGCTTTTCAAAACAGAATATGTTATAGCAAGCACAGTTTATTTACGGTAAGACCCCTCCGTCTGCCTAAGGCAGACAAATTAAATGCAGATTACTGCATTTAATCCCCTCACCCCAAAAAAGTCTTTATTCCAGCTTAAAATTTTTTTCATCAGAAAAAGTTCAGCGCACGGAAAAAACTTTAACTTATGCTATAATTTTTTAACAATTTTTCACGAAAGGAGCGGTTTTTATGGCAGAAGAAAGAATTATTCAGTATGTTCCAAAAGATTTATTCGATATTCAGCTTCAAAGAATTGACGAACGTTCAACTTCAGAAAAAGAACTCACGGGAATGAGATTTAACAGCTTTCAAACTTCAATGGAACGAAAATTTGAAAGTTTAGAAAACCGTGTCGACAAAAAAATTTCAGGCCTCGAAAAAAGAATCGACAGGATTGAATCTGAACTTAAAGAGACCAGAGCCGAACTCAAAGGCGAAATCAAAACTCTCGATAAAAAAATTGACGGCGTTAAATCCGAACTTACAGCGAAAATTGACGGCGTTGAGGCAAAACTTACTGAAAAAATTGACGGCGTTAAATCCGAACTTACAGCGAAAATTGACGGCGTTGAGACAAAACTTACTGAAAAAATTGACGGCGTTGAGGCAAAGTTGACACAGAAAATTGACGGCATTAAGGAATCTATCCATGCTTCAGATAAAGCCCGTAATATGTGGCTTGCTGTCTTGACCTTAGTTGTAACTGTCGCTACTATCGTTATTCCTTTACTGAAATAATTTTTCACTAAAGGAGCGGTTTTTAATGAGCACTGCTATACACGAAATCGAATATCTTCCGCGCGAAGTTTTTGACGTTCATCTTCAAAGCATCGCCGAAAAAAGCGACTTAGAACGCAGAATTGATGCGCTTGACGCTAAATTTACACGAAAATTTGACGCTCTCGACTCTAAAATCAATAAAGTTGAGCTTACATTAAATGAGAAACTCGATAAGACAAAAATTGAACTTCAAGGACAGATTAATGTCTTAAGCGAAAAAATTGACGGTGTTGACGCAAAATTAACTGCTAAAATTGACGGGCTCGATCAACGTATCGAATCGCTTGATAAAAGTCAAAATAAATGGTTCGCTATATTCGGTTTAGCTTTAACTTTTTTAACTATTACTATTCCGTTTATTACTATCGCGGCTCAAAAGTTTTTTCTTAATTAAAAAATTCGTCCGGCAATGATAAATTATATATGTCATAATTATCAAAAGTAAATCAGGTGATTCCCCGCCATATAAACGGGATTTTTTTATCTGAACTTGCGGGAACGGGAATATTAAAAGGGAAAGTTCCTGATGATATAGACCGTCATTCTTTAAGAGAAGAAAGAATCTTTTCAAAATATGGTTTTATGTTATAATTTTTTTCACATCGCTCAAGAAAGGAGCAGAGTTCATGAGTGAAAATAATACGGCAGAAACCGAAACTATAAAATCAGAACTTAACGGGCGTATCGATATTCTAAATGAAAAACTCAAAACTCTTCAAGAAAAAGATAATAATAACTTCAAGCATTTATCTGAAGCGTTAGCTATCATTGTTGACGGATTAAACCGCCGAATTGATGATACTAATAACTCCATTAACCGCTGGTTTGCTTTTACTGCGATAGTTGTAGCTATATCTGCGCCTTTACTTGTTTTAGTGATTGAGAGGTTCTTAAAATGAAAACTTTAAGTAATGAAAATAATTTTGAAGAAATACTTTTGCAGTCTATCGAAAAAATTAATATCAGCCGTGAACGCTTCAAGCATTCTTTGAAAAAATGGAATATTTTTTTTTCGTGTTATTTTTTAGCTGTTGTTCTTATTTTTTTATTTTTTTTGTTTTTTCAAAATTAAAGTAGTTTCATAATCGCGCCGATATAAAAATTAACGCAACAAGGAAACAATCTCCTCGTTGACCTTAAAGTTCTTTCATTCACGGAGGAATGGACGCTTTGAGAGCCGGGGCAGTTATTGTTTAGATTTAACTTTATTTTTATTTTTGGGGAGGCGGTTCGCTATCACAACAAAATTTCTTTCGCGCTCACTACTTGGATACTCCGAATTTTTCGAGGTATCTACGGATTTTATTAGGAAAATAAATTTTTACAAGGAGGTTTAATGACAATGAGAAAACATTTACGCTTACACAGCGTAATTTTGACGGCTTTTTTGCTCGTCGGAATTATGGTATCGGGAGCGTTTGCTACACCTACTGTTGGAAAAACTTCGGTTACGGTAGGAGTTGATAAAACTACTACTGTTACTATTGGCGGTATGACAGTCTTAAGCAAGGCGTATTCATGGAAGGCAGAGACTGATAAAGCAAACGTTGCAACCGTTGAACCGACTTCAGGCACTACAGAAAGCGATACGCTTACAATCACCGGAGTAGCTGCAGGTGAAGCAAAAATCACTGTTACGGATAATAAGGCTTCTTCTAATAAGACAGCTGAAATCACAGTAACAGTCAGTGCCAGCACCGAGAAAAAAGAGCCGAAATTCGATACCAACAACACCGTTCCAGACGGCAAAGATCTCGGCTCGGAGTATGATACCATCAACAAGGGCTTTTTCGTAGGTGAAGATCTTGTAGGCGAAAACGATGAGGCTTACCCCTTCAAATTTAAGGCTGAATCAGACACAGGCAGCAATTTATCACTCAAGGCAACGTTCACAACGAGCCCCAAGAATGGCCCGTCAATGGCGTCTTTGTTCCATGTAGACGACGCTGCTGATGACGGAAGTATAACTGCTACGTTCGGAGGCAAAGTCCCGTCCGTTACAGTTGATACTGAGTACACCATGACCGTTACCGCAAAGGACTCGGACGGCAGCGTATCACGCACATATACGTTCACAGTTTTTGCAAACCCGGCTATCACGACTGACGCGAAAAAACAGCCCAGCAAGAGTATCATTTGGGGCGACACAAAAGGCTGGAAATTTGAACCTGAAGGAACAAACGTTGATAAATGGTATCTTCTTGACAAAGACTCTACAGTAACAGGCTCAGACTTAAACGCAAGTCATTTCACAACCGGAGACGGCTCCGCTAACATCGGACTTGAATTTGATGACGGTGAATTTTCAGTCATGGGCAGCAGCTGGAAACCCGGCACCGGAAGCACCGACATTTTCCCGACAACTTGGACCGGCGCGGACGTTACCAAGAAAGTTATGGTAATTGCAGGACGCGGCGATGGTAAAACCTCCGGCACTAAGAGCAGTGATACAACTTACAACACAGAGAACGTTGTTGCAGTCCCGAAGGTCTTCACGTTCACGTTCCAAGGCGCTTTGCCGAGCTTCATTCAGGCTGACGAATCAAAATTCAGCTTCCCGTACGGTGTTGAAATCGCCTATGATAATGACAGTAAAGACCACTATGTCGTTGTCGAAGGTCCCGGCACACTCACAGCAAAAGCTACAGGCCTTCCGAAAGGCATAACGTTTGAGCAAGTTACGGACACAGAAACAATCGCGACAGTCGCAACTAATCTCGAAGTAGCCGCAGACACCATAGCGGTCTTTAAGTTCGTCGGAAAGCCGGAAGCCGCAACAAAGGGCACGAAAATTGAAATCACTGCTGAAAACCCGTATTCAAAGAAAAACAGCAAGACTGTAAAAATCAGCCCGAAAGTCGTAGTTACAACGGATAAAGTTGAATTCACTGAGGCGTCGCTTACAGCTTTGGCCAATCTTCAGAACGCTGAAGACAAGAATTTATCCAAAGACTTAGATGTAGGCTTCAAAGTTAAGTATACTTTGGAGGCAGGCCCCGCGCCTATCGCATGGAAAGCCACGAACTTACCGAAGGGCTTGAAGCTCACGGCGGACAAGAAAGACTCAACGAAGGCTGTTCTTGAGGGATCTCTCACGACACCGACTAAGAAATTCGATGATCCTAAAAATATTTGGACAATCACCGCTACAAACTCCGATTTCAAAGACGTATCAGCGACAGTATCGGGCGATGTTGTAGTTTGGGGAGCACCTGAATTTAAGACGAAGACCGATAAGGCTATCAGCGTCAAGACCGGCGAGAACGGAATCAAATTCTCAATCGCTACGGCCAACCCTGTTGAAAAATGGACAGTAGCAGCTGACGGCGACCCAATAGCAGCTGATTCTGGTTATGCAGTTGACGGCGGTACGGCGACAATGCTTAAGGACGACACGAAGTCTACTAACACAACATTTGTTTTCACCGGAAGTTTAGACCGTGTACCTGCGAGCGATATTCCGCTTACTGTAGAAGTTGAGACCGGATCAGGCAAGACGAAATCCGCAACATATAAGATTCACGTTACGGGTGTTGCTCCGAAATTCGACAAAGGCGATTTTACATTCGGCGGAGAAAATGATGAGGAAACACAGGAATATACTCTTAAAGACGGTACTCCTGATGTACAGTGGAAAGCCTATATCGATGAGAAGACAGTCCAGAAATTAAAAGGCGACAAGACTTCAAAGGCTATCGAGTTAAGCGACACAGCAGACTCGCTCACGGGCTTGTCATTCACAGCTACAGGAACCGGAGAAGCGAGCCTCACAAGTACTTTCGGTTATGATGGCGGCGTTGCTGTAGCGTTAAAGAAACTGCCGGTTACTGTCGAGGCTTGGAACGATAACGTCAACAAAGATAAACCTTCAAAGGGCAAAGTTACTATCACCATTGAAGGCGATGATCCGGATTGGAAGTTACCTGATAACATCGGCGATTTTGTTGCGACAGACCCTGAAACAGATTACACTGACACTGAGGCCGAAAGCAAGCTTTCAAATTTCGACAACAAACTTAACATTAGTCTCGCAGGAAACGCAGCAATGACGGATCTCGTTCTTACATCAACCGGAGCAGGCCCGCTTGCATTCTCGGTCAAACCGGAAGAGAAGAACGGTATCAAAGCAGTTATCGGTACAAATACAGATGGAGATGGCAATACAACCAATATCGTAACGTTCAGCGGAAAGCCTGACTCAGTCAAGAAGGATACAGCGGCGAAGTTCACAGTCGAAGCAAAGAACGCTTCAACAGGTAAGAGCGCAAAAGCCAACGTAACATTCACGATCCTTCCGAAACCGGCACCGGCTGACACAGCGGCTCTTACGATTACCCCGAAGGCAGTTATCTGGGGCAAGAACGTAAAAGTTGCGCCGAAACTCGCTGCTACGAACAAGAATCTTACGTGGGTACTGACTAAAATCAGCGCAGATACAGAAGGCGATGGCGATAACCAGACTGATTATTCTAATATTGATCCCTTTGACTCAGCATTGCAGACTAAGGCTATTGAGTGGTTATCGAAAACCTACGGTTTAGCGTTCGATACCAAGAAGGGAACGATTTCCGGCAAGGCGGCATATGCTTCCGGCGAAGGCGATCCGTTAATAGTCACGTTTAAGGCTTCCGGCGATCTTGAGATGTCCGAACCATTTACGGCGAAGATCACGGTTCTCGGCGAGAAAGTTAAATTGACCACGAAGACCGTAACTGTTACGGCTGATACAGATGCTCAAGATGCATTACATACAACTGAAAACTTGAAGCTCGAGACGAACTTGTCTGACTTAACCGCAAGCGACAAGCATAGAGCCAACATTTCGTGGGATCCAGATACTGCTAAACTTTCAAAAGAAATTAAGGGTATTACTATTACTCCTAACGAGATAACCGGCGATAACGCTCCTTACGGTGTAACAGCCCAGCTTGACCCGACAACAGTAACGAAATTGATAGTAGCCAAGAAAGCAACAGTGCCGATAACGTTCAACAACTACGGCACGGAGACGAAAGGCAAATTGAATGTTGTAGTTGACGGTGCAACGCCTGCAAGCCCGAACGCTGACATTACAGTTGCAAAAGCCGGCGGAAATGCAACAAAAACGCTCAGCCTCTCTAATGCTGATGAGGTCAGCGACAAACTTAAATGGAAGATTACCACGAAGCCGACTACAAAGGGCATTACAGCGTCAATCAAAGCCGACAGCGGCAAGAAGACAGCGACATTAACAGTCAAAGTCGGAGCTAAAGTCGAGGATAATTCTGACTCCTTAACTATAACGGTAACCGACTCGGTAACGAAGAAAACTTCAGAGCCTATAGAGGTTTCAATCTCCGTAACCACTCCTTACACACCGCCTACGGAAGAAGACACTCCGAAGGAAACCGGCGAGAACGGCGAAGCTGTTGAAGAGACAACGACTGAAGAGAAAGCACTCGGTGAAGGCGAAGTCCATCTCGGCAAAGAAAGAACGAAGGCAGGCTTAACAGCGGCACAGCGTACGTTCTTAGAGGAGAACGGCTACGTAATCGCGGCGGTACTTCCTGAGATCGAAGTAACTGAAGCGGGCGGCCAGTATGCTCTCGAGATTGACGAGCTTGAAGAAGAAGCAGCGACAGGCGCAGAACTTGTATACTTTGCATTCTCGAACAAGCCGACAGACGATGACGAAATCGTAACGTTTGCGGACTTAGAGACCGACAAAGAGACGACAGTCATTCCTGAAAGCCGTAAGTTAATCGTAGAGCCTTGGTTCAACGTTGGAACGAAGTACGCTCCTGTAATTGCAGTAAAAGCAGCAGCAGGTGAAGCGGAAGCGACAACCGAAGAAGACGTAAAGGCCAAAGCCGAAGAAAAGGCGGAGGAGAAAGCTGAAGAAGGAACAGCAGAAGCTGACCCCGAAGTCAAACCGGTAGAAACTGAAGAAACGGTCGAAACCGAAGAAGTAAAAGAAGCGGAGTAAATCTCCAAATCTAAATTATTAAAACTCGCGCATAAAAGTTCCCTTGCCCATAGCGGCGGGGGAATTTTTTTATTAAGTTAGGAGTTAGGAAGTAGGAAGTTAAAAAAACCTGCGCGTGCCTAAAATTTTATTTTTATTAGAAAACTAAGCGCGTGAAAAAATCTCACCCCTAACCCCTAACCCCTCACTTTCTTTAAGAAAGCAATGCGGCGAAATAAAAAAAAATAATTACGCATTGCGCACGAATTACGTATAAAAATGGCGAAAACGTGATAAAATAACGCCGTTTTATAAAAAATTTCGCACGCTCGTGTTTAATTAAAGGTGTCTGCCTTTGGCAGATTGAATCACGGGCGGAGGATTAAATTTAATTAACCTTTAGGAGGTATTATTCTTTATTATGGCAGTAGCAAGTATGAAACAGTTGCTCGAATGCGGAGTCCACTTTGGACATCAGACACGCCGCTGGAATCCCAAAATGAAGCCCTACATTTTCACCGAACGTAACGGCGTTTACATCATCGACCTTCAGAAGACAGTAAGAGGCCTCGACCGCGCTTATGATTTCATTCGTGAAACGGCAGCGGCAGGCGGGCATGTTCTTTTTGTAGGCACTAAACGTCAGGCTCAGGAAACTATCCGCGACGAAGCAACAAGATGCGGCCAGTATTATATTAATCAACGCTGGCTCGGCGGCCTTATGACGAACTTCCCGACAATCCGCAAAAGAATTTCACGTATGCTTGAACTCCGCAAATATGACGAAGAAGGCAGATGGGAAGAATACACGAAAAAAGAAGCCGCTATGATTAAAAAAGAGCAGCTCAAGCTCGAAAAATATTTAGGCGGTATCGCTAACATGACAGCCGTACCCGACGCAATTTTCTTAATCGACCCGAGACGCGAAGAGAACGCAATCGCCGAAGCTAAAAAACTTCATATTCCTGTCGTTTCGATCGTCGACACTAACTGCGACCCCGAAATGATTGACTACCCGATACCCGGTAACGATGACGCTATCAGAGCTATTAAATTAATCACAGGTTTAATGGCCAACGCCGTTATCGAGGGCAGACAGGGTGAAGACGCCGTTATTATTCCTGTTCAGGAACTCAGCGGTCCGGACGCTGTCAGCGCGGACGAGTTAATCGCAACTAAAGAACGCCTTTATGAAAGCTATGAAGGCAGTATCGACGACGAAGACATGGAGGACAAATAATTATGGCAGAAATTACAGCCGCAAAAGTTAAAGAATTACGCGAACGCACCGGAAGCGGCATGATGGACTGCAAAAAAGCCCTTGCCGAAACTAACGGCGACATGGAAAAAGCTATCGACTATCTCCGCGAAAAAGGTTTAGCTAAAGCCGCTAAGAAAGCCGAACGCACAGCAAGCGACGGAAGAGTCTTCTATTCAATCAGCGAGGACGGCAAACGCGGAGTTATGATCGAACTTAACAGCGAGACTGACTTTGTTGCAAAGACTGACGAATTTAACGATTTAGGCAAAAAAATCACGGCTCATCTTTTTGAGAAAGCCTATGATGATCCTGCGGCATTGCTTGCGGGAAGCAATCTTAATGAAACTCTTACGGCAGTTATCGCTAAACTCGGCGAGAATATCGTCTTAAAGAGATTTGCAAGATTCGACTCCGTAAACGGCAAAGCCTTCTGCTACATTCACAGCAATTACAAAGTCGGTGCTCTTGCTGAAATCGAAGCAGACAAAGCAGCAGCCCTTGACGCTCCCGAATTTGCTGAATTAGGCCACGAAATTTGTATGCAGATAGCCGCAGCAAACCCGTTATATCTCGTTCCTGAAGACGCTCCCGAAGATGTCTTAGAGCGTGAAAAAGCCGTTTACCGCCAGCAGTTACTTGACGAGGGCAAACCCGCAGACAAAATCGAGAAAATTCTTCCCGGCAAAATCAGAAAATATTTCGACACTACTTGCTTATTAGAGCAGGAATATATCCGCGACACTGATAAAAAAGTCAAAGATTTAGTCGCTGAAGTCGGCAAGAAATTAGGCGCGAAACTTACAGTTAAACGCTTTGAACGCTTCGGAATCGGAGAGTAATTTTTTAGTGAGGAGTTAGGAATGAGGAGTGAGGAGTTAAAAAATTTCTCATTCCTAATTTTTAAGTTATGCCGAAATTCAAAAAAATTTTATTAAAAATGTCCGGCGAAGTCTTAGCCGGGACACAGGGGCACGGGCTTGACTTCAAAACCGTGAATGATTTTGCTAAGAATTTAGCCGAAATTGCAAAAGCCGGGATTCAGTTATCTATCGTAATCGGCGGCGGAAATATGCTCAGAGGCAGGGACGCTCTTGAATACGGAATTGACCGTGTAAGTGTCGATTCTATCGGAATGTTAGGCACCGTCATGAACGCCCTTGCGATTAAAGCTGCTCTTGCGAATTTTAACGTTAAGGCTCAAGTTTTATCGGCTGTCGGAATGTCTCCGCTCGCAGATTTGTATAACCGTGAAAGAGCAAAAGAATTATTAAATTCAGGTTATGTAGTTTTATTTGCGGCAGGAACAGGACACCCGTTTTTCTCGACAGATACGGCGGCGGCTTTAAGAGCTTCTGAACTTGGCCTTGACTGCGTTGTAAAAGCTACAAAAGTCAACGGAATTTATGATAAAGACCCGAATAAATTTCCTGACGCTAAATTTTTGCCGGAATTAAAATATGATGACGCTATAAAATTAAATATCGAAGTTTTAGATACGGCGGCTTTTGCAATCTGCAGAGAAAATAAAATCCCTATCTGGGTCTTGAGTATTCAGGATTCAAACTGGGTTAAAAATATAGTTGACGGTGTTGAAACAGGAACGCTCGTAAAATAAAAATTTTTTCAATTCCTAACTCCTAATTAAATTAAAGAGGAGGATTAATAACTATGCCTAAAGATGAACTTGCAGGACTCAAAGAAAATATGGAGAAAGCCATAGCCTTTTTGCAAAATGAATATCTTTCAATCCGTACAGGCCGCGCACACCCGGGTCTTATCAGCGACATTAAAGTCGATTATTACGGAACGCCGACACCGATTAAAAATTTAGCAAACGTTACTGTGCCGGAAAGCCGCTCGCTTCAAGTTGCTCCGTTCGACAAAACGAGTTTGAAAGCAATCGAGAAAGCTATTTTAGCTGCTAATGTCGGAATGACTCCGCAGAATGACGGGACTGTTTTGCGAATGACTTTGCCCGAACTCACTAAGGCAAGGCGCGTTGAACTCACGAAAATTCTTGCACGCAAGGCCGAAGAGTCAAAAGTCGTCATAAGAAATTACAGACGCGACACAATCGAAGCTCTCAAAAAGCAGGAAAAAGCCTCCGAAATCACCGAAGATGACTTGAAGAAATTTACTAAAGAAGTTCAGGACACTACGGACAAATATATAAAAAAAATTGACGAGGTCTATAAAGTCAAAGAAAAAGAAGTTCTAGAAGATTAAAATTTCAAAAAATTTCAATTTCAAAGAGGAAAAATCATGGACGAAATCAGCCAGTATAATTCACCGGGTTACACAACCTTCAAAATGAAATTAAAGAAGCTCATCGGCATTGATCTTAGTTCTTATAAAGATCAAATTCACCGCCGTACTCATGAGTTAATGAACCGCTGGGGCTGTAAAAGCTACGACGATTATTACGATATTCTTCAAAAAGATGAGCATAAACTCCGTGAGTTTTTAGATCATCTTACCATTAACGTCTCTGAATTTTTCAGAAATGACTCTCAATGGTGGAAGATGCGCGATAAATTAATTCCCGAGTTAATTCAGAAACGCGGCACTAAACGCTTAAAACTTTGGAGCGCAGGCTGTGCAACGGGTGAAGAGCCTTATTCGCTCGCAATTCTTTCGACTGTCTGCGGACTTGATCAAATGAATCCCGTTTTAGCGGCTGACATTGATCAAGGCGCAATCGCGATAGCCCAAAAAGGAATTTATAAAAAAACTCAGCTTATTAACGCTCCTAAAGAATATTTAGCGAAATATTTTACGACGACTGACGGCGGCAACACTTATTCAGTCAATCCTGAAATTAAACGCCGCGTTACTTTCAAGCGCATGAACATGATCGAAGACAGTTTCGGAAGCGGCTTTGATTTAATTCTCTGCCGTAACGTTGTAATTTATTTCACAGCCGAGACAAAAGCGAAATTATATAAGAAATTTTTTGACGCTCTTGCGCCGGGCGGTTATTTCTTAGTAGGTTCGACAGAACAGATTTTCGGCTATCAGCAGATAGGCTTTGAATCTGCAGGGCCGTTCCTTTACACGAAAAAATAATAAAATTAAACGTGTATGAATTTTCGCTGACTAATTCGGTGGCTCGAACTGTCTTAAAACTCTGTCAGGATTCAGGCTGGAAAAAAGTCCGGCGCATTATGGTGAAAGTCGGAGCCTTGAGACGGATCAACCCCGAATTAATGTCTTTTATTTTTACGGCAATGTCCAAAGGGACTCCGGCAGAAGGCGCGGTGCTGTCGGTGTTAATGATCCCTGTAACTTTTTACTGCTACGACTGCGGACGGACGAACACCCGCGAAGATACTCAATTTTTATGTCCGTCTTGCGGAAGCAGAAATGTGCAGTTACTTTCGGGGCTCGAATTTAATATCGAGGTCTTGGAAGTCGAAGCAAATGAACAATAAAAATTTTTAAGAAATTATTTATGAGAAATGAATGAAACTAAAGATATATTAAAATCATTATCAGAAATCCAGCAGCAAGCTGTAACTTACATCAACGGGCCTTTACTTGTTCTTGCGGGCGCAGGGAGCGGAAAGACCCGCGTTTTAACTCATAAAATAGCGTGGCTCGTTGAGGAAAATATTTCAGAGCCTCAAAATATTTTAGCCGTAACTTTCACGAATAAAGCAGCAGGTGAAATGAAAAGCCGCATTAATTCGCTCGTTCCGGGAGAAGACTCAAAAATTCAGGCCGGGACTTTTCACTCTTACGGGCTGAAATTTTTATTCAGATATTCGCAGGCCGCCGAAGAAATTGCCGGACTTCATCAAGGATTTTCAATTTTCAGCCGCTCCGACAGCCAGGCGTTATTAAAACAGTTAATGAAAGAAATGAATTTTCCCGACAAAGATAACTCTCCGGCTCAAGCTATGGATATAATTTCGCGTGATTATATGGCTTGGACTCCGAACGGCCATGACTCTTTAATAACTGACGAACTTTATTTCAAATTAGCTAAAGATTACCGGGCAAAACTCCGCGAACTTAACGCCGCAGATTTTGACGATTTAATGATTTTGCCGCTCGAAATTCTTAAAAAAGAAATAAACATCCGCGAATATGAACAGCAGAAAATTAAATGGCTCTTAGTTGACGAGTATCAAGACGTTAATATGCCGCAGTATTTATTGCTGCGTTATCTTGTCGGCCCTGATACTATTATTAACGTCGTCGGCGACCCTGACCAGTCTATTTACGGATGGCGCGGAGCTGAAATAAAAATGATTTTGAACTTTGAGCACGATTTTGCCGGTGCTAAAAAAATTGTCTTAGACGAAAATTACAGGTCTACAGGAAATATTTTAGCTGCCTCTAACGCTTTAATCCGCAATAATTCAAACAGACTGAAAAAAAATCTTCACACATCACGCGGTGCAGGCGAAAAAATTTACGTTTATCTCGCTCAAAGCGATTTTCAAGAGGCTGACTTTATAATTTCCGAAATTGAAAAACTCCAGAAAATTTATAATTACAGCTATAAAGACATTGCCGTTTTATATCGTCAAAACGCTATGAGCCGTGTTTATGAGCAAAAATTTTTATCCGAAAAAATCCCGTACAGAATTATTCGAGGTTTATCATTCTATGACCGTCTTGAAGTCCGCGATGTTCTTTCAATTTTGAGAACAGCAATTAATCCGCTTGATAAAGCTGCTTTTGAAAGAGTTGCAAGTTTTGCTATAAAAGGTCTTGGGCCTAAAAAACGCGCTGAACTTGAAGAATGGATAGCTTCGCAGAACGAGCCTGACCCTTCAAAAATTTGGTCGTTAATAGCCGGCGGAGCATGGGTAGCGCGGGGAAATTTCGGTGAGGCTTTGAGGAGTTTTGCGTCTCATATGTGTTCGATTTTAGAAATTGCTGACGAGGGAATTAAACCCGCTATTGATTACGTTTTGACCGATATGAACTACGAAAATTTCTTGAAAGAACATGACCCTGAAAATTATAGAGAACGTGTCGAGAACGTCAAAGAATTAAAATCAGTCGTTCCGAACGGCGATTTAAGCGAGAGTTTAGCTGAAGCCGCATTATATACTGACGCGGATACCGGCGGAGATGTTGACGATGACAGAGTAGGGCTTTTAACGCTTCATGCCTCAAAAGGTCTTGAATTCCCTGTAGTTTTTATAGTAGGAATGGAAGAAGATATTTTTCCTCACGTCAGAGCTAAAGACGATGAGGACGAACTCGAAGAAGAACGCAGATTATGTTACGTCGGAATGACCCGTGCTGAAGAGAGATTATATTTAACGGCGGCTTCAACAAGGAGATTATTCGGCGGAATATTTGAACATGACCGTTCGAGATTTTTATATGAAATTCCTGACGAATGTAAAAAGACGGAAGATAGAGGCTCGCGCCGCAACACGATTTTATTTTCGGATTTCAGGAACGATGACAACATGAATAAAATTAAAGCCGTTTCATCGGGCAGAGGCAGAAAAAGTTATGACAACAGCGGTGGTTACGGGCGATATAGGGGCTGGTAAGTCAACTGCCGCGAAATTATTAGCTGAAAAATTATCTTGTCCGTTGCTTGACGCTGATAAAATCGCGGCTGAACTTTGGCATGACGATGAAGTAAAAAAAATTTTTGTCTCACGCTGGGGCAGTGAGATTTTAGATTCGTCGGGAGAAATCATAAAAACTGAAATTTCCCGGCGGATTTTCTTTAATATAGAGGAATATAAATTTTGCAATTCAATTCTTCACCCATTAGTCATGAAAGAGTTAGGAGTTAGAAGTGAGAAATTAGGAGCTAAAAGTAAAAATTTAGTTATCGAAATTCCTTTATTATTTGAAGCCCAAGCTAATTTACTTCCTGCTTGCGTTATTTTTGTTGCGGCAAACTTTGAGACCCGTTCACTAAGATGTTTTGAACAGCGCGGCTGGAGCATAGACGAATTAAAACGCCGGGAAAGTTTTTTAATGCCCCGCGAGAAAAAAATTTCAATGAGCGATTTTGTAATTCATAACGATGGAACTTTAGAAGAATTAAAACAAAAAATTTTCAGCTTAAATTTTTAATTTTTCAAGTAAAAAATTGTTTGTTTTAATTAACTTTAATCTTGACCGAAAAAATTTTTGCTTATATAATGCTCCCTGAAAAAATAAGTTTGATTAATATAATTTTTGAAAGGGAATGAATCGCTTGTTGAAAGCTAAAAAGGGCTTTACAAAAATAGCATTGCTCATTATGATTTTGTCGGCGTTTTTGTTTACGAGTGCAGACAATGCCGAAGCCGCAAGGAAGAAAAAACATTATGATGACTGGCGTGCTGTCGCGGCAGATATGGCTCTTGAATTTAACGCTGCTATTGATGATGTAATCAATGACAAATATAAAGACGCTTATAACCACGTCAATGACGCTTATTTCAAATATTATGAAGTTCAAGGTGTCGAACGAACTGTAATGTATGCAATCTCAGCGGCTCGAGTTAATCATATCGAGGCTCAATTTAGAGATATAAAACATGTTTTATTAGGCAATCAGGAAAAAGAAAAAAATTCTCTGCTCCAACAAATTGAAGACTTAAAAATAAAAATTTATAAAGATTCAATGGTGCTTGACGGTAAAGCAGACGTTTCAGACCCTGACAGCGCAGGCCAAGCAATTTACTCTGAAACTAAAGTCCCTAAGCCCGCGTTAGTCGCTTCAAGTTCGAGTGAAACTGTTGCGGAAGCCAAAACAGAAACAAAAGAAAGCAAAGCCCCCGTTAATAGAGACTGGCTGACGTTTATAACGGCGTTCGGTCTTTTAGTCCGCGAAGGTCTTGAAGCAATTTTAGTAATCGTTGCTATCGTTGCATATTTAATCAAGACCGGCAACAAAAGTATGTTAAAAGGCGTTTATTTAGGCTCATTCGCGGCAATAATCGCAAGCATAATTTTAGCTTGGGCTCTTGAAACTTTAATGGGAGAACAGAGCGGAGTTGCCCGTGAACTTTTAGAGGGCTGGACGATGTTTTTAGCTGTTGCAGTTTTGTTTTATGTCAGCAACTGGATGCTTTCAAAAGCCGACACGATAGCTTGGGAAAATTACATAAGCGGAAAAGTTCAGCAGTCAATCGATTCAAAAAGCCAATGGACTTTAATTTTTGCGGCGTTTATTGCTGTAATGCGTGAGGGCGCGGAATTAATTTTGTTTTACTCGGCGGCTTTCACCGGCGGAATGAGCAACCCGGCTTACATAGCTTACGGAATAGGCGCAGGAATTTTAGTTCTTGTTATTGTCTGGATAGCGTTTAGATATTTCAGCGTCAAATTGCCTTTAAGAGCGTTTTTCATGTTCACGAGCATTTTATTATTCTTGATGTGCATTTCGTTCATGGGCAAGGGAGTTGTAGAGCTCACAGAAGCCGATGTTATCACAGGCCGCACAGTAATTCCGGCAATGAACGGATTTTCGATTGAAATTTTGAGCATTTACGACAGAGCGGAAACTTTAATTCCTCAAATAATGCTTGTAATTGCGGCATTATGGATAATGATCCCTCATATCTTCAGAAAAAAGAAAGATAAATAAAATTCAGAAATAAATAGCCCCGCTCGCAACAGGGCATTTATTAAATAAAAAATAATTATTCGGAGGTTATTTTACTATGAAAAAATTAGTATTGGCAACATTAGTTTTAGCACTTGCGGCCAGCGCGGCATTTGCAGTTCCTGCGCCCGTTTCAATGAAGCCCGGTGAAGCCGGTTTTGAAGAAATTCCGATCGGCGAGACTCAAGTAGGCCCTTACAATGTCGCGGCGGTTTATTTCCAGGCTGTTGATATGTATCCTGCGGGCAGAGGACTTTCACGCGAAGAGTCAGATATGCACCTTGAGGCGGATATTCACCTTAAGCCTGAAGCGGCAATCGCTTACGGATTCGGCAACGGTGAAGATATTTGGCCTGCTTATCTCACAGTTAAGTATGAAATCGTAAAAATCGACGGCAAAGTTGCTATGGAAGGTTCATTCATGCCCATGAACGCTGATGACGGTCCTCACTACGGTGCAAACATTAAAAAAGGACTTCCTGTCGGACCTTACAAACTCCGCTTCATCATTGAGCCGCCCACTGATTATTTGCTTCACATAGACCCTGAAACCGGCGTACCTGCAAAAGAAGGCGCAAAAGATTTCTTCCAGACTCACACAGTAGAGTTTGATTGGAATTACACCGGCGAACAGCTTCAGAACGACTAAAAGCAAGTAGAAAGTAGGAGTTAGGAAGCAGGAATTAAAAAACTTTCTAATTTCTAAATGAAAATTTTGCGGGGGCTTTGCGTTGTGCATTGCCTTCCGTTTTTTGTTATAAAGGAGGAATGAAAAATTCTTAAATATCTTGTGGCTGTAACGGATCAGTTTGCGGCCTTTGCTTTAATTTTAGGAATGATTTTCAGTTTTTCACACAAAATAAAAAAGAGCGCGTTTATATTTTCTATTTTAGGAATATTAGGCGGCTTTCTGCTTTTCGGTCTTAGAGTTTATGAGCCCAAAGGCATGAATTTATTTTTGATTGCATTAAATAGAAAATTAGCCGTAACTATCGCCGCTTTTGCATTATTATCGCTGATTTTTACGTTAATAGCGTGGCTTATAAATAATAAATTTTTTAGATTTGTTAATATTTTTACGCTTGGAATTTTAATTATTGCAGTATTTTCTTATTTATTGCCTCCGGTCTTGCAGTATACGCGCGAATTTGTATATTTCGGCGAGGCAGGAATAAGCACGAACGCAATGCTAAGGGCATTAGGCTTCACGCTTGGAATTATAATTTGTTTGTTATTAATTTTAAGTTCGTATGAAGTTCATAAATCTTTGCGCAATGATAAAGAAAAATATTGTTTTTTATCTGCCTCGATTTTAATTTTGTTTTTTGAGTACGGAGTAAATGCTGTAACGGCTCTTCAACGCTTGAAAATCCTTAAAACTTCGGACGCAGTTTTTAATATTTCGGTTTTTGATGTAATGATTTGGCGCGGAGCTAATCCGAACGCATTTTTATATGCACAGTTAATTTTAGCGTTAATAATGTTGGTATTTGTGATAAAAACTCACTTAAAACCTTTAGGCGGGTTTGCTAACCGTGCCTTGTTACGAAAAGAGAAAGCGCGCTTGAGAGACTGCCGACGGTGGTCATGGAGTTTGTGTGTTTTCGGATTAATTGCAGTTTTTATAGTTGTAGTTTTACATTATTACGACACTAAACCGCCCGCAGAAGTTCAGCCTGAGCCTTATGAAATCAATAACGGAATAATCTCGATAGAACTCACAAAAGTTTCAGACGGACATTTACATAAATTTTTATACTCTACACCTAACAAATTTGATGTTAGATTTTTAGTTGTCAAAAAACCTGCCGGAACTGCTTACGGAGTCGGCCTTGACGCTTGCGAAATTTGCGGAATTGCAGGTTACTACGAGCGCGGAAATGATGAAGTTGTTTGCCGGCGCTGTGATGTTGTAATGAATAAAAATACTATAGGCTTCAAAGGCGGTTGTAATCCTATTCCGTTTGAATATGAAATTAAAGACGGGAAAATTTTTATTGAAGTTAAAGAATTAGAAAAACACGAAACGAGGTTCAAATAAAAATTGTTTTGGCGAATGATATTCAAAACTCTCGCCCGTCAGAAAAGTAAAATGCTGATGATAGCTTTCACTGTAATTTTAGGCGTGTCGCTCTCAACTGCAATGATGAATGTTATGTTAGGTGTCGGCGACAAAGTAAACAGAGAGCTCAAAGTTTACGGCGCAAATATCACAGTAAGGCACAAAGACGCAGCATTGATGAGCGATTTATACGGCTTAACTGAAGGGCTCGGAGTTAATGACAAATTTTTGTATGAAGAAGATATTTTTAAGTTAAAGACAATATTTTGGGGCTTTAATATTTTAGATTTCGTCCCGATGTTAGACGGACACGCAATTTTAAGTGTTAAAGGCCGTCCAGGAGCTGCCGGAGATGTTTCTCTTTTTGGTACATGGACAGAAAAACATGCAGTTTTATCGACAGGCGAAGAATTAGCTACAGGACTTAAATCTTTGCGGACATGGTGGGAAGTTGAAGGAGATTGGATCGGCGAGGACGATAATAATTCTGTTATGATTGGTAAAATCTTAGCTTCAAAAAATAAAATTCACGTTGGAGACGCTATAACATTAAGCAACAACGGAATTGTTAAAAATTATATCGTCAAGGGAATTTTCAATGACGGCGGAAATTCTGACGAGAAAATACTAATGAATTTATCAGAAGTCCAAAAATTAATGAATTTATCCGGCAAAATTTCAAGCATAGAAGTATCAGCTTTGACTACTCCTGATAACGATTTAGCAAGAAAAGCTGCCCAAGACCCTAAAAGTTTATCGCCCGATGAATATGAAACTTGGTATTGTACTGCTTACGTCAGTGCGATATGTCATCAAATCCAAGAAGTCATAAGGGACGGTGTCGCTAAACCTGTCCGTCAGGTTGCTGAATCTGAAGGCACAATCTTAAATAAAACAACTTTGTTAATGATTTTAATTACAATTTTAAGTTCAATAGGCTCAGCCCTTGCAATTTCAAATTTAATCACTGCAAGCGTCATCGAAAGAAGTCAGGAACTCGGCCTGTTAAAAGCACTCGGCGCGTATAATTGGCAGATTGTTTTATTAGTATTGCTTGAAGTTATGATTACGGGCTTATTCGGCGGCGTTATCGGTTATTTCTTAGGCATCGGATTTGCTCAAATAATCGGCCAAACTGTTTTTGGTTCTTATATTGAAATTGCAAAAATGGTAATTTTAATCGTAGCTGTAATTTTATTCTTTGTAACGCTGCTCGGAAGCGTCCCTGCAATTCGTTACTTAACGGCTTTGAAGCCTACGGAGGTATTACATGGCAAATAAACAACGCAAAGGAAGCCGAAAAGCCTTTTATATAAAAATGGTGTCCGGCTCTTTAATCAGGCGCGCTTCACGTTTAATAATTGCAGTTTTAGCTATTGCAATAGGCGCGACAATTTTATCCGGTCTTGTTACGATTTACTATGACATTCCGGAACAGTTAGGGCGCGAGTTTAGGTCTTACGGTGCTAATTTAATTGTATTACCGCGCGGAGAATCTAAAATCACACGCGAAATTATTAGTAAATTAGAAAATTTAATCGGCGTTAATAAAATTGTAGGCATGGCTCCTTACCGCTATCAGACCGTAAAAATTAACGAACAGCCCTATATAGTAGCCGGAACTGATTTAGCTCAGGCTCAAAAAAACAGTCCTTTTTGGTATATCGAGGGCGAATGGGGCAATTCTTCTAACAAAGATTTAGTAATGGTCGGTAACGAAATAGCAGAGACTTTGAATTTGAAAATCGGCGGTACTTTCATGATTCAAGGCGTTAAATACGGTCATCAAGCTGAAGCCTCCGGGCAAAATCTTTCAGCAGCTGAAAACCAAAAACGCGACTTAGCACGCCAGAATTTCCATAAAAATTTGAAAGTCTGCGGAATTGTATCAACAGGAGGAGCCGAAGAAGGCTTTATTTTTGCTGATATAGACCTGCTTGATGATTTAATCGGTGATAAATTCAGGGCTGATGTCATAGAGTGCAGTGTTGTTGCGGACGCTAACGAACTTGCAAATATTTCTCAAAAAATTGAAACAGAAATTCCCGAATTACAACCGCGTGCTGTCAGACGTTTAACGCAGTCGCAGGATATAGTTTTAGGTAAATTGCAGGCTTTAGTTCTGCTCGTTACTGTCGTTGTATTAATTATAACTATGATTTCAGTTTATACTACGATGATGGCGATGGTTGCTGAACGCAGGCGCGAAATTGCTCTTAAAAAAGCACTCGGTGCTGAAAATAAATTAGTAATGAGCGAACTATTAGGCGAAGGCGTTTTGTTAGGCATTATCGGCGGTGCTGTCGGAGTTTTCTTAGGCTTTGAGTTCGCTTTACGGGTAAGTCTTAACGTCTTCGGGCGCGGAATTAATTTCCAATGGCCTTTAATACCAATTACTATTTTAGTTTTCGTTGCAATAACTGTGGCAGCGTCCATTATACCTGTTAGAAAAGTTATGGACATTCACCCTGCTTTAGTCCTGAAAGGAGAATAAATTTACAAAATGGCAGATAAAATTCTTGAGTTAAAAAATATATCCAAAATTTACGGATCATTAAAGGCTCTTGCGGACATAAATTTAAGTGTTAATAAAGGCGACTGGCTTTCAATCATGGGGCCGTCAGGTTCAGGAAAAACTACAATGATTAATATTATAGGCTGTATGGATACGCCTTCAACAGGCAGCGTAATTTTAGATGGTGTCGACATCAGCAAAGAAAATTCCGCAAGTTTGACACGGATTAGACGCGACAAAATTGGTTTAATCTTTCAGCAGTTTCATTTAATAAGCTACTTAACTGCCGTTGAGAACGTAATGCTTGCTCAATATTATCACAGTATGCCGGACGAACAGGAAGCTATGGAAGCCCTCGCAAAAGTCGGCTTAAAAGACCGCGCTCATCATTTACCGGCTCAATTATCCGGAGGCGAACAGCAAAGAGTTTGCATAGCGCGCGCATTAATTAATTCGCCTCAAATTTTATTAGGCGACGAACCTACAGGAAATTTAGACGAAGAAAATGAAGGAATTGTCGTTGATATTTTCAGGCGTTTGCATGATGAGGGCGTTACGATTATTATAGTAACTCACGACCCCGAAGTCGGCGATGTTGCAAGGCGGAAAATTATTCTCGAACACGGCAGATTAATTGACGATATTGACCAGTCCGCAACTTTCGGCGAGGCCCTGAAATTAAAAAGTAAATAATTTTTTTGTATAGCAAACACACTTTCTAATTAAATTTATTTTAAGGTTAGTGGTGAGGTGTGAGGGGTTAGGAATTTTTTTTTACTTCCTAACTCCTAATTTATATGTATAATGTTAGGCAAATAAAATTTTGAGGTGAAAAATTTTTATGATTACAGCAAGAATTGAAGATTATTTAGAGGAATTATTTTTGCTCGAAAGTACCGGAAAAAGCGTTACTGTTACTGAACTTGCCGAACGTTTGAAAATTACCAAAGGCACCGTAACGGCAACTATTCAAAAATTAGTCGATTTAGAACTTGTTGAACACGTGCGCTACGGCAATCTTCATCTTACTGAAGCAGGACGGCTCAAAGGTATGATAACTTTCAGGCGGCACGAAGGTTTCAGGGCTTTCTTCCATGAACTTTTAGGGCTTGACCGCGAAAAATCTTCAGAAATGGCCTGCTCAATGGAACATTATGTCGACAATACGACTGAAGAAAGATTATATGCTCTGCTTGAATATTTCAGAAAAGCTAAAGCCGAACATCAGCCTTGGGTCGATGAGGCTTTTCTTGCGATTGAAAAACCGATTTTGCTTGTGCCTGTACCGCTGACCCTTTGCGAGCCTAACTCAGAAGGAGCAATTTTAAGACTGACAGCCGACGATCCTTTACGGAAAAAATTAATTGATTTAGGTTTCACTGCCGGTGCTCATGTCAAATTTATTAATAGCGAGAACGAAATTTTTACCTGCAAAATCGGCAAGAAAACAATAGAACTTCCATTGAACGAAGCCGCAGCAATTTGGATTCAGCAGCCGCCTAAAAACAGTTAGAAAATTAAAAACAGCTCTGAATTAAAATCGGGGCTGAATGATATTTCATAAAAGTAAAAAAGTAATAAGGGAAATTTTTATCTGCGACTTTTATTTTGAAATTTATATCTGAAAGAGATTATGATTACTAAAAAATTTTAGTATTTTTGTTGTGGCAAAAGTTGTGGCAAAAATATTATAAGTATTCAGTATAGCTTTTTTAATAATTATAGATTATAACATATGAAGACGCACACGACATTTATAAAAATTGCCGCGTATAGCAAGCCCATCTAAAAAACAGTAAATATGATAAAATAAATTTATGGCATA
>CAMVMK010000016.1 GCA_947168585.1 uncultured Fretibacterium sp. | reverse complement strand
AGAAAGAGGCTTCGACGGAAATAAAAAAAATAAAAGGCCGTAAACGTCACATAGTGAGGCTGTACAATAAACTGTGTAAGAGATAAAAACATGGGAGGATAAGTTTTATGGACTCTAAAACACAGGAACATATAAAATTCGATAAAAATTGCCTCGACGATATCTTGAAAGGCGTAAAAACTCAAGAGGGTACGGAAGAAAAACTCTCGATTTATTGAAAAAAACTTATGCTGACTGCTCAATAGTTTTATTAATTGAAAATACTGCAGATACTTCCGCCGTTAATTATAAGCAGCGGATAAGAAGACTTAATTTTTACGAAGAAAACGGATATAAACAGCTTCATATAAATATAAATGAAGCCGGAGTTGATTATGAATTATTAGGAACAGAAACAACAATTACACGTGAAATATATGCAGGCACTTCGAAATTATTTCGGGACTGAACTTTTTAGAGTTATGTATAAAGGAGAAATGTTATACACGGATTTAACTTGATAATGTTAATATAAAGTAAAGGAGGAATTTTCATGAAAATTTGTTTTTATGCTCTTCGGGAATTTGATGAACTTCATTTTTGCAACGAAATGAAGAAAAAATATAATATTGATTTTGTTTACTCGACCGACTATCCTGACGAAAATAATATTCCGCTTGCTTCAGGCTGCGACGGCGTCAGCTGTACTCCTTGCGATATGTCCGAAAAAGTTTTGAAAAAATTTCATGATGTCGGAGTTAAATATATTTTGACCCGTTCAATCGGCTATGATCATATTGACTTAAAAGCCGCGCGTGAATTAGGAATGAAAGTCGATAACGTTACTTATACGCCTACTGGAGTCGCTGATTACGCGATTATGTTAATGCTTGCGTGTGTGCGTAGATTTGCTCACATATTAAAACGCGCTGAAATTCAAGATTATTCATTAAAAAATAAACTTGGCCGCGATTTTTCCTGTTGTACTGTCGGAGTTATGGGAACGGGCAAAATAGGGCGGACGGTCTTAAAACATTTATCGGGCTTCGGGTGCAGGCTTTTAGCTTACGACATTTACGAAAACGACGAGGCAAAAAAATATGCTCAATATGTCAGCCTCGAAGAAATTTTGAAAGAGTCCGACATTATTACGCTTCATATGAACGCTAACGATGAAAATTATCATATTATTGATGACGCTGCAATTTCAAAAATGAAAGACGGTGCTTATATTATCAACACTGCGCGGGGAAAATTAGTTGACTCTGACGCTTTAATTCACGGCATTGAAATAGGCAGACTCGGCGGCGCGGCTCTTGATGTTCTTGAATTTGAAAACGGCCTTTATTATTACGATTTAATGGGCGAAGTTATGGTTAATGAAAAACTTGCAATTTTGAGATCTTTCCCGAATGTAATTTTGAGTCCCCACACGGCTTTTTATACCGCTGAAGATGTCAGAGAGATGGTCGAAGGAAATTTCAGAAGCTGCTATGAGTTTGGAACGGCAAAAAAATTACACGGCTTTGAAATGCAGGGGGCTTAAAGAAAAAAATCTTTCAAAAAATTTTTGAAGCGTCTTTATAAAATCTTACGGCGGCAAATTAAAATTAATATTTTTGTAATAATAAATGTAATAATAAAAAAGCTCTCTCCGTTTTGGAAAGAGCTTTCATTGAGTTCATTATATCATACTTATTTCTTTTTTGCTTTGACTTTCTTTGTAGGAACTGCGCCAGTGCTCTTCTTCGCTGTTGTTGATTTTCCGAGAGCATAGGCCGCGCCTTTTGCAGGAGTTGAACCGGCAGGAATTCCGGCGAATGTCTTAGGATTGTCGTCAGTTCCGTATACAGTTCCGTGAATTTCGTTGCCTAACATGTCATAATGACGGAGATATGTTAAAGCAAACTGAGAGCCGTCCTTGTTATATTCATAGCCGTATTCAGTGAAGTAAAGGCTTCCGGCAACTTCGGGAGAAATTCCGAATTTCGACATAAGAAGCTCGATCGTTTCATTTTTAATCGTGGTGTTCGTGTAATATTTTCTCGAAATTGCAAAAGGAACTCCATCGCTGTCTTTGCCGTAGTCAAGTAAATACCACGTCATTTTATTTTTGTCCTGACCGAGAGCTTTCTGTTTCGTAGCGTCCCAAGCAGCAACAGGAGCAGCAGAAGCGGCAACAAGCGCAACAAGTAAAGCAACTAAAACTAATTTTTTCATTTTTTATACACAGCCTTTCTTTTTTCTTAATTATTAATATTCAAGAAATTTTAACATGCACGCTATTTTAACACAAACATCTTTAAGAATTTATGAATTTAACGCCGCCCCGCTAAAATCCGGCAGAAAAAAGGTCCGCCCGTCAACGCCGTCAAAACTCCTACAGGCAATTCTCCTAAATATTGAGCCGCTCCGTCAGCTATTGCTAAAACGCACGAGCCCGTCAAGAAAGCATGAAAAATTAATTTTCTATGTGAAGAGCCGGTTAAAGTCCTCGAAATATGCGGCACTACAAGCCCTACGAAGCCTATTATCCCGAACGAACTCACGGCCAAGCCCGCGCCCAGAGAAATAAAAATTAATAAAATCATCCGCGTGAAATTTTCATTTATTCCTAAAACCGCAGCCCTCTCTCGCCCTAAAGACATAGCGTCAAGAGCTGGAGCAAATATCAAAGCCGGAATTAAAATTAAAACAGTTCCCGTTAAAACAGCGTAAACATCACGGGAGCCCGCGCCTGAAAGACTGCCCATAAGCCATAAAACTACCGCTCCTAATTTATCTCCGGCGATTGATTTTATAAACGTAACTCCTGCAGATAAAATCGAATTTGAAATTACGCCCGCTAAAATTAATTTTTCTGTTCCGCCCCGCGAAATTAATCCCGTCATTAAGAGAGCAAGCAAAGCTCCCGCAAACGAAAACGGAGCAATCATAAAATTAAACATTACCGCTATTGCCGCCCCGAATGCCGCCCCCGAAGCTATACCGAGCGTGTAAGGTTCGGCCAAAGGATTAGCGAGCAATGCCTGAAGGACAACGCCCGCAACGCTTAATAAACCGCCCGTTAAAATCGATGACAATATTCGGGGAAGCCTAACGGAACGGATTATTATCGACTGCGCTGAAGAATCGTCATGAAATAAAAATTTAATCACTTCGGAAAAAGGAATTTCCCATTCTCCTGAAGTGATTCGGATTAAAGATATTAAAATAAGAAGAGCAAGGAGAAAAAAATTATTTTTAATCCATGAGTTCATGAATTTTTCTGATAAATTCTTTCGCTATATTTATATCTTCGCCGAGCCCGACTAAATATTTTGAAATATTTTCATAGCCGTTTGATTTTAAGACATTCAGCCATGACTCTTCGTCGTCTTCGCCTGCTAAGTCGTTGTTAGCGTGATCGCCTGCGACAATCATTAACGGAGAAAGAATTAATTTTTTAATTTCCGGATTTCGTTTAAGTTTCGCTAAAATGTCGTTAATATCCGGTTTAGCTTCGACAGTGCCGACAAAAAATCTTCCTTTTGCGATGTCGTTCAAAGCAACTTGAATCAGAGAGTAAAAAACATTTGCAGACTCTTTCGGAGTTCCGTGTCCCATTAAAATAATCCCGGTTTCGGGGTCTTCTTCGAGCTGAGTTTTGAAACGTTCGAGCAAAATATTAGCAATTCGGGGGCAGTCAGGCTCGCTGTTTATAAAAGGCGTTCCGAGCGTTAATTTTTTGAAGCCGTATTTGCCTTTTAAGTGCTTGAAAGCGGCGTGAACGTTTTTAATTTCGTCATATTCTTCGCCCGGGATAATATGAGTAGGCATGATTAAAACATTTTTGAAACCGTCATCGTTTAATTTTGCAAGAGCTTCGACGGGATTCAAAATATTTTCGTTAAATTCTTTCGCTAATTTTTTTCGGATTATGTTCGATGTGAAAGACAAACGGACTTCAGAATCCGGGAAATTTTCTTTCGCGGCGTTGACTAAATTATCGATAGCTTTGCGGGCTTCGGGCATTGACGTTCCGAACGAGACGACTAAAATCGCGGATTTGTCTTCATCTTTATCCTTAGCGTACGAGACTGACGGAATAAAAATTAACGATATTAAAATTAAAACACTTAAAAATTTTTGCATAATAAAACATTCCTCCTTTAAGAATTTTTATATTATAATTCAAAAAAATTTTTCCCGCTCCTAAATTTTCTTTAATTAATTTTACCGATTGAAAAATTTTTGAGAGATTATAAACTTATAAATCAAATAAAATTTTTAGAAAGGAAAAAATAATAACAAAAAATTTAAGTGCGAATGAACTCAATTTCATCAGAAATACTCTTGACTTTTTCAAATAACCATGCACAATATTTCGGGCTTCGGGCTTCGGTGGCTGTTCTCTAAAATTAAATTCCAATAAAAATAACGATGTCAAAGATTGTCGCGCAGACGGATTAATTTTGCGCGGTGTTTTTTGCATGGAAAATTTTTAATTTCTTCTAAAGGAGTGATTCCAAATGTCAGCTAAATATTTTCCCAAAAAATTTTTTACGCTTCTGCTTTTTATTGTGTTTATGTCCGGGCTGATACCGGCGGCGGAGGCAGAGCTCTATGTGGGCAACACGCAAGTTACTGGCACTTCAGGCACAGGCTGGACTTATGACGCAACTAATAACACGCTCACGCTGACTAATTTTAATAATAATAATGCCGCTTACACATTTAATAATAATAATGCAGGAATATATTATAACGGTACTGACGAGCTTACAATAGAACTCACGGGTAAAAACACTATCACGATGAGTGATGTCTCTACTGCTAACGCTTGCTCTTACGGCATTTACATTATTAATGATGCAAAATTAACATTTTCCGGCGATGGTAGTCTTAGTGTTACAGGCGGAAAATCAACAAAATCTTTAACCAGCAGCTACGGTATATGTTACGATGGCAATAACAACGGTATTACAGTAGAAGGCGGTACAATAACGGCTACAGGCGGAGCAGCTACAAACTTCAGCTATGGCATATGGTGTAAAAATATAACAATAAAAGGAGGCACAGTTAAAGCCACAGGCGGAGCAGCTACAAACAGTGACGGCATATTTGGCACAAACAATATGACAGTACAAAGCGGTACGGTCGAAGCTGAAGGCGGAAGCGCAAACGACACAAGCCGCGGTATATACTTCAATTACGGCACTATGACAGTAAACGGCGGTACAGTAAAAGCTACAGGCGGAGAAGGAAAAGCTAGCTACGGCATAGAGTGCTACAATACAAGCATGACGCTGGCAGGCGGAATAATAACAGCCACAGGTGGAACTACAACAGATACAAACGGAGCCAGCTACGGAATAGACTGTAATGCCAATATTAGAGTAAACGGTGCAACAGTAACGGCCACAGGCGGCAAAGCAGGTATACACTGTTTTAACGCTACTATTACTGTAACTAACGGAGAAGTAACAGCCACGGGCACAAAGGACGAGAGCTACGGCATACAATGCGCTGCCCAGCAGGTGCTGCAGAAGGCAAGTGTCAGGCTTAGTTCTACTAATTATAGTTTAACAATAAATGGCGGTAAATTGACGGCAATCGGTGAGAATCAGGCTATTAACGTTGCCAACGATTTTACAACTTCAATAGCCGGAACGGGCTGGATTGATACGGCAGGCACTACAGGAAAAGTTACGATTCCGACAACTGCGGGCAAAGGTGATATTTTGAATTATAAAAAAATAGTTTTCCAGGCTCAGCAAAGTTCAGCACCGAGTAATCCAGGCGGCGGCTCCGGCGGCGGTCAAAGTACAACGGGTTATGAAGTCATTGATACCGATACTAAAAACAACACCCAGACGACAACGACCGATGTAACCGTAAGGGGCAATCTTTCCGGAACAAATATTGTCGAGGTAATTCAGCAAATCGAATCAACGACCGAAGTTAAAACTTTGGATTTATCGAACGTTACGGGCGTTACTGAAGTCAAACTGCCGGAGAATACAAAAATTGAAACTCTGACTATCACCGAAAATACTTCGATAAAAAAAGTTGAAGTTTCAAATAATGATTCGCTGAAAACTATAAATCTTTCAGGAAGCAAAATCGAAGCAGTCAACGCGAGCGAGTGCAGCGGCCTTGAAACTGTCGAAGTCGAAAATAATACTTCTCTCGTAACTCTTAACGTCAGCTACTCGTCCGTTACGACACTCAACGCTAAAAACTGCGTCAACCTTGAAATTCTAAACTGTGAACGCTGTGAAATCCGCGATCTTAATATCGAAGGCTGTCAAAAACTTTGGGGTTTAGACTGTTCCTATAACAATCTCACAAGGCTCGATGTTTCAGCTTTTTCAAATTTAAGCAGTCTTGCATGTCAAGGCCAAATTGTGAGAGGCTTCAAGCGCGTTCAATCGTTTAATCTCATTGACTTTTTATTCAGAAGGACATCAGAATTTTTCTTAGCGGATTACACCGAAGAAGAATTAAAAGAGCTTGATTATGTTAATAACCTCAAAGCCTTTGACGAGTCCGGCAATGAAATTCAAGTTAACAGCGATGAGCAGGGCAATTTAACTTTCAGCAAAATTCCCGCAAAAATCACGTATGATTACGACACGGGTTTTAATAATATCGTCATGGACGTAACTGTCGAGACTGCTGAAGATGAAAGCGGAGAAGAAGACGGAAGCGGTAAAGTCAGCGGATCAGGCGGAAGCGGCGGAGGCTGTAATTCTAATTTCGGGTTTGCCGCGCTTGCAGTTTTGCTAAAATTTTGCTCGCGTAATAGCCTGCGAAAGTCCAGAAAACGAACATAGAAATATTATCGAGCAGGACTAAAAACGAATTTTTTTCGTAGTCTATAAAAGCAAATTGATTTATTAAAAAAATATATTCGTAAATTTTTTCGCTCACGAAAAAAACATAAAAGCCGTAACCCGAAATTATAAACGCAATAAAACCGGGCCAGCGGCTTTTTATTTTTCCGGCTATCATTCCCCAGTGCAGGCCCAAATGAACGCCCATTAAAACAAAACTCAAATAAGAGCAGCATAAATGGGCGAGCCTTGCAAAAGAATATAATTCATCAATATTAAATTCCGGAAAATTTTCGGACATTATTATCCCGCTGAATGCCGTCATTACAAAAGAAATCAGCAGCGAAAAATTTACAACAGTCGATAAAATTCTGTTCGCCGTGTATCTGCCTTTTAATAATGCTCCGTACCACCGGCGGTTTAAGTATTGATGAACTAAAAATAAAACGAACATAAATATCCCTAAATATTCATGCCCGGCCTGCTCCGTGATTTGCATTGACATCAGGAGCATTAAACTCAATGTCATTAAAATATCGATAACGCGCCTAAAATTCATTTTTAATTTTTCTTAAAAAACGTCTGTCGTAGTCGAATAAACGGGAATTTTGCAAAGTTCTTCAAAACCGTAATCTTTATAAAAAGGCAGTCCAGCCGGAGTAGCCTGCAGGAAAATTTTTCGGCCTCTCGCAAATTCACAAATTCTATACATCATTTCACGCGCTATTCCTTTGCGCCTCATTTCAGGAATTGTGGCAAAATAATAAAGTCCGAGCGGGTCATACTTACGCTCTGGTTTCTCGACAATCATAAAAGTCCCGTCATGATTTTCGCCGGTTTGATGAGTAACAAGAGAAAAATATTTATTTTCGCTGAATGATTTAACGAGCTCAAAATATTTTTCAGGGACATCATCATATTCTCCGCCGAAACCGTGCCACGCTGTACACGCCCAAATTCGCGGGTCTGTTTTTTTGAATTTCCTCTTCGGGATAAGAACTTCTAAAGTTTCATGCCACGCAGGGTCAAAAACCATTCCCGTTAAACTTCCGGCGTAAAGCAGTCCGGCATCTTCTAAAACTTTTTCGCCGCCGTCATAAACAGGCCACATAAACGAAACTTTTTGAGCCTTAAAAAATTCTATGACTTTTAGAGCGATTTTTATATCTTTTACTCTTTCGGGATAAAATACCCAGCTTTCAATATCACAGCCGGTCGAAACTGCAAAACCGTTTTCACTGAGCATTATAGACTCGCTGACGGGTAAATCTTTAAGCTGCTTCAAAAAAAATTCTAATTCCTGCCACGTCGTATTCATGATTAAAAAATTGCCTCCAATCCGCAAGATAAAATTAAATTTCTAATCTCAGGGATAAATTCGCCCGAAATTTGTTCAAGTTCAAAATCATTGTAACCCGTTGAGCGAATCTCATCAAAAGATTTTTTCAAGCGTTTTAATTCGAGCGTTAAATCGTCATTGCTCAAATTTTTTTCAGATTGAATTTCAAGCAGCTTGGCCTGAGCGTTTTCTTTGTCGGCTTTGAGTTCTAAATCTTCCTGAGAAAGTTCGCGGAGTTTAGTCTGAAGTTCGCGGCGTTCGTCAGGAGTTATGCAGGCGGCGGCGTAATCGTCTTCATTGCGGAAGCCCAAAGTCAATAATTTTTTATTGAAATTAATTTCGTAACGCTGTAATTCTTCACGGCCTTTTGCCATTTCTGTTTCGGTGCTGTGAAGACTGCTTAAAATTTCGTCTAATTTTTGAGCACGTTCGTTTTTAATTTCGCGGCGTTCTTCAAGACGTTCACGGAGATTTTTAACATTTTCGTTCATTCTTGAAATTTCTTCGTCCGGGTCTTTCGATTCAAAAATTACAATTCTTTGCTGCTGTACGCTGTCCCGTTCGGCTTCTGTGCCTTTGAGGCGGCTTGCTGAGTCGTCGCGTTTTAATCTTAAAGATTCGGCATTTTTTTTCAGCGTTGTCATTCTTGCGTTAGCGGCTGAAAGTTCGTGTTCGAGGACATCGGCGCGTTTAGAATTTTCGAGCCAGTCATTCATTCTTTTTTCGAGAGTTTCAACGATAGTGCCGGGATTTTTATCGGGGATTGATTTATAACCGAACGGCATAATCTGAGAGATTAACTCGCGTTTGAGGCTTTCAACAGTTTCGGCTTGAGTTTTATTTTCGTTCGAGATTAATTCTTCGTGAGTTTTAGAATTTTGGAGGTCAAATAAAGCTTCTTGATGAGCATGGGCGGCGGCCTCGCGTTTTTCGCGGGTCTTTTCTAAGTCGTCGTCGGCGGCTTTCATTTCGGCTTCGGCTGCTTCTGCGGCTTCGGCTGTGTTCCGTGCTAATTGAAGAGCGTCCCGGGATTTCTGCCGTGCTTTGTCAATTTCCTCGAAAGGCGGAATACCCTGACTGAAATTCAAATTTAGAACAGAAATATCTGAAGCGATTTTCGCTTTAATTTCGTTAATTTTAGTTTTTAATTCGAGTTCGTTTTGAGTTACTGAAGAAAATTCCTCGTTAAGCTGAATAGTTTTAACCTGACGCTGTTTAGTTTCGCCGATTAAATCATCAAGAGCCTTTTTAGTTACGGCTAACTGTTTATGAACTTCCTCAGGGTCGGGAATTAAAGCTCCCGAAGAATACGGGTGTGAAGTAGCTCCGCACAGCGGGCAGGGCACACCGTCCTGCAATAATTCGCGTACAGCTTCAATATCTTGAATACGTTTGAGAAGTTCGGAACGTTTTTCGAGTTTAGCGGCTTCGTTTTGAAGTTCGTTAATCCGGCCTGACTGTTCGACATCACGGAGGCTTAAATTTCTTATTTCCTGCTGTATTCTGTTTTTAGAGTCCTGAATATTTTTAATTTTATCTTCGAGGTCCCGGACATCTTGAAATTTTTTATAAAGTTTATCGAGGGCTTCGAGGCGTTTAATATTTTTGTCGCAGATTTCGCGCCATTCAGTTATGGATTTTCCTTTGAGCGAACTCTCAAAAAATGCGCGGGCTTTCACGAAAACTTTTTCTCTAACAGCAAGAGCGTGATTTAAGTCCGCTAAAGTTGTCGAACGGTCATTGAGGACGATTTGAGATTTTTGGCGGTCTTCGATAGCTTTATTCCAAGAAGATTTAAGTTCAAGTCTTTTTTCTTCGGCCTTTTCAAACATTGAGAAACATTTTTGAATACCGGGAAGATTAGCCTGTAATTTTTCGTCAGTCGAATGAAACTGCAGAAATTTTCGTGTTTCACGCAGAGCGAGTTCGATTTTTTCAAGTTCAATTTTGTCTTTGTCGACTCTTTCGGCACATTCTTTTTGCTGTCTGTTAGCTTCGTTATATTCTTCGCGGACGTGATTAACTGCTTCTCTTCTGTCTTTAATTTGAGCATCGAGAGCCTTAACTCTTTGAACAATATTTTGAAGCTGGGTTTGAGCGGCTAATTTATCGCGGTATTCTGCCTCTATGACGGTCAAAGACTCTTCGGCGTTTCTAAGTTCAGCGCGTGCAGTAGTCATTTCATCGCGCAAAGAAGACTGACGGATTTTATTTTTATCTCGCTGTTCTCTTAATTCTTTGATAGTCTCGTAATCTTCACCGAGTTCGAGAGTTTTTCCGGCTTTTTCGAGTTTTTGTTTAGACGGCAGAAATAAAGCCGAACGCCTTTCCCAGTCTGTGCGCCTTGCGTCTAAATCTTTTAATAATTCGCGCTGATTAAGTTCTGAAATTTTATTTTTAAGCAGAATTTTTATAGTTTCAAAGCGTTTTGATAATTCTTCAACTTGATTTTCTATTGACATTTTTAATATTTTTCTCCCTTAAAGATTATAAACAAAATTTTATTTTTTATGATATAATTCACGTAAATAATTTCTCTGAATGTTCGGGGAAATTATTTTTTCCACTCATTTTTCCACTCAGAAAATCTTAATTTTAATTTGCCGCGATAAAATTTTATAACGAAATTAAAATAAAAATTTGAAATCATTTTTCTGCCGCTCTTATTCATAAAATTATGAAACAAAATTTTAATTCTCACCTCTCACTCCCTGTCTGCCGACAGGCAGGCCTCACTAAAAATAATTTTTCCTTTTTCATTTTTGACTATCGTATTGCCTTCCCATTGAAAAATAAAATTTGAAGGCCGCGCGATTAAATCCGCAAGTTTTTCACAGCGTCGGCGCGATAAAGTTTTTAATCCTAAAATTCTTCCGGCTTCACGGATAATTAAAGTTCTATCGTCATTCGAGAAATTTCTTAAAATTTTACGGTTCAAAATTAAATTCGGAGCGTCAGACTCCTGACAAATTTTTAATAATTCGCGGCTTCTTTCGTCTTCAAAATTTCTAAATTTTCTCATATCTTCCCCGAAATTCGCTAAATGTTCGACAGCTGAAGAATTAATTTTTCTGTTTATTAACGGAAGAAGATTTAATCTAATAAAATTTCTCGTATAATTTTCGTCAGAGTTAGTCGAGTCTTCGCGCCATGAAATTTCACGGACTCTTAAAATTTCCCGTAAAAATTCCCGCCGGAGTCCGAGCAAAGGCCGATAGAATTTTAAGCCTTTATATTCTGTAATTTCGGTCATTCCGACAGAGCCGCGAATACCAGAGCCCCGCAAAATATTAAATAAAACAGTTTCAGCTAAATCATCGCGGTTATGGCCTAAAAAAATTGAAGAAACCTGCAAATTTTCAGCTGTTCCGCAAATTATTTCACGTCTTAAACGCCTCGCAGCAGCTTCAAGACTTTCGCCCTTTAATTTTTGTTCCTGGACGTTAATTTTTTTAGATATAAATTCAAGCCTGAATTTTTCAGCTAAATCTGCTACAAAATTTTCATCTTCGTCAGATTCTCGGCCTCTGATACCGTGATTAACATGAACAATAAAAATTTTGCCTTTATAAAATTTTTGAAAAAGCCAGGCAAGCGCGACAGAGTCTCCGCCGCCGGATACAGCTAAAACAGCAGATTTATTATTTTCCGGCAGGAAGCCCTGACGCATTCCGGTCTCGTTAAAATATTTTTCTAAAACATAATCCGAAAACTCGAACTTAATTTTCATCGTAGAGTAATCTGTAAATTTCAAGATTCGCTGAAACTCTTTGAACATAGCCGTTAGTTTCGTCAAATTTTACGGCCTCGATCCAGTTAGGAAGATCAGCACGTTCGCCGACAGTTTTCAGCCATTTTCGGGCATTTCCTGAGCCTGCGTTATAAGCGGCCATGACGTGTTCTTTTTTCGAGAAATTTTTTCCCAGCCAGCCTAAGTGCGAAGTTCCTAATTTAATATTGTCGCTCGCTGTGTATAAATCGTAAGTTTTTAAGCCTGCACGCTTGGCTTCTTCCTTAGCTGTAGCGGGCATTAACTGCATCAAACCTGCCGCACCGACCCAGCTTTTTGCACTAACTTGGAACGCGCTTTCCTGACGCATTATTGCCCAGACGAAATTACTTTCAACGCCGTATTGTTTTCCTGCAGCGTCAACTAATTTCTTAAAAGGTCGCGGATATAACGCCTCTAAATCCGAACGGTAAAGAGTTGCGCTCGATGTCATCAAATTTTCAAGCCTCCGGGCTTCCGAGTAACTTTCTTCAAGGCCGAGCCAACGCGACAAAATCAAAGCCCTATATAATTCGCGCGCGCTTGCTTTAGGCTGTGAGAGTTTCAAGTAAGCGTGATTAATAAATCCCCATTCTTCAAGCTCTGAAGGTTTGATATTAAGAGCCGGATTAGTTCCGTCTACAATTTTCGGCTTAGGATTAATTAAAAGTCCGTAAATTGTCAGCGGATATTTAGTTTTGAGGGTGTTAAAAGTTTCACGAGAGGCTTTATCCTGACCGGCTAATTTTTGGGCGTTAGCGAGCCAGTATAAAATTCTTGAGCGTTTATAAAACGTAACTCCGGGAGCGTCGGCCTGACGGAATAATTTAACGGCTTCGGCGGCATTGCCTGCGTTAAGATTTTCCCAAGCACGCGACCATAAAATATTGAAAGAAAAATTTGTGTTCGGGAAAGATTTTAAGATTTGAGCCTCGTAAATTTCTTTAGATTTTGATTCTTCTTTGCCCATTAAATTAATTAAGGCTTGAAGAGCGCGAGCCTGAACATTTCCGCGACGTTCACGGGCTATACGTTCGAGGACTTTCATAGTTTTTTCTTTCATGCCTTTGTCTTTGGCTAAATTTCCGAGACGGGTTACAGAACTTGCAGCGTAAGAATTTCCGCTTATTGCTAAATTTCCCCAAAGATTTAAGGCTGTATCGTTCTGTTTTAATCTCGAATTGCACCAGGCTTTGTAATATTGAGCCTTTCGTCCTGTAGCTGTGTTGAGATATTCGAGGGCTTTTTTATTTTCGCCCGTAGTGTGATAGTAAACTCCGAGCGCAGTTTTGATGTTGTTATTTTTATTTTTAACTTGCGATAAAACTTCAGCTGCTTCTTTGCTTCCTCCTTGAAGTTCTAAAAGTTTTAAGGCGTTTTCAGCTTTGTTATTCGTGTTAAATTTTATTAATCTTGAGAGCGTGTAAATTTTTCTCTCGTCAGTGCCTGCATTAGCGAGCATTTTATTTAATGCAGCAATAGAATTTTTAGAATCCTGTTTATCGTTATAAATTCTATATTGAGCGAGAGCAACGTAATATTTCAAATCCGCCGGAGCATTTTTATAAAGAATTTCAGCAAGAGCGAGGGCAGTTTGAGGCTGTTTGAGATTTTCGTAGCCTAAAATTCTCGTCATGTCAGCATAAGGACGGACGGAAGCCGGAAAATTTTTAGAATGAGCGTCAAGAAGTTCGACAGCTTCCTGCCATTTATTTTGAAATCTGTAAGCGTTAGCCATGAGAGCATAATCTTGAGCAGTTTTCTTTTTCAGCGAGTTAAATTGCGCTTCCATTTCCGGCCAAGCGCGCTGCCAAAAAAGATTTTTAAGACTTTCAGCCCCGAATGAACACGAAGCGAAAATTAGCAAGAAAAAAATTAAAATTGCAGGGATAAATTTTTTACGCATAAAAATTTGAAGTCTCCTTAAAAAATTTTTGAATATTATATAATAACCGTTAAATTCACAAAGGAGGGATTATATTTTGTCTGTACCGGCTTTGAATGCCAGCGAAATTGCAAAGATAAAAGAAATAGCGGCTTTTTATAAAATATCAGTTGCTGATTTTGCACGAAAAGCTATAAGGGAATATATTGAAGAAAAACAGAACAGCCTTTTTTACAGTTTGCGTAACGCCCCCGAAGCATCACCGGAAGAATCTGCAGAACTTTTAGCTTGGATAGAGAGCATGAGCGAAGAAGATCATGAAGTCGTTCGTGTAGATAAATTTATACCTGTTTAATGAACGATGACTATACATGATATTACAAAAAAGAAGTTACCGCCGTATGAAATTAAGTACGAAAAGCCCGCTGAAAAATTTTTCAAGAAGCATGAAGACGTTCGTGAAGAGTATGAAAATCTAATATGGGAAAGATATTGCGGAAAAAATCCTGAAAGGCTTGATATAAAAATATTAAAAGGCAAAAAGAACGAATATTGCAGAATGAGAATCGGAGATTGGCGCATTATATTTACGGTCGATGAAAACAATGATATAACTGTTATTGACACGCTTAACGCCGGTTCGCGCGGAGATATTTATAAAAAAATCGGCGGATTAAAATTGTTATAATTATTTCACGAAGGAGGGATTATATTGTCTGTACCGGCTTTGAATGCCAGCGAAATTGCAGCGTTAAAAAGATTAGCTGAGTTTTATAAGGTGTCGTTCACTGATATTGTTCGCGATACACTAAGAGATAGAGCGATAAGAGCAGAAGCAGAACGAAAAAAAAGAGAAATGATTCGCCAGCGTCTTGCAAATCTTCCGAAGGCATCGCCCGAAGAATCAGCAGAAATTTTAGCTTTAATTGACAGCTTGTCTGAAGAAGATCGTGAAGTTGTGCGCGAAGATATAATTTACGTATGATTATTGTTAATGTTAATGTAGAGATGAAAGTACGCGTTCGCTATGATAAAGATGCTGAGAAATTTTTTAAGAAGCATGAAGACGTACGTAAACGTTATAAAAATTTAGTTGAAGAACTTTTTACAGGCGAGCATCCGGAAAAAGTTGACGTTAAACCCATCGAGGGTAAGCAGGGCGAATATTACCGAATGAGACTTGGAAAGTGGCGCGTTATTTTTACATATGACGAAGAAAATATGACTATATTAGTCAATGCAATTTATGCCGGTTCGCGCGGAGATATTTATAAAAAAATCGGCGGATTAAAAATATTATAAAATTATATAATTATTTCGCAAAGGAGGGATTATTTTGTCTGTACCGGCTCTCGACCTTAATTTTAATTCAGATGAAATAGCCGTTATTCAGAAAGTTGCAGCGTTATCGCAAATGTCAGTGGCAGATTTTTTGAGAAACGCTATAAAAGAATATACGGAACAGAAACAAAAGGAGATTATGAATACACGCCGTATAAATGTCGAAAAAGCCTCGCCCGAAGAGTCCGCAGAACTTTTAGCTTTAATCGACAGAATGTCCGAAGAAGATCACGAAATTATGAGCGTTCATAAAATATTACCATGATTTTAGAATTAAGGTCGGATTTACCTGTCTATGTTTTTTATGAAAAACCTGCTCACAAATTTTTTGAAAAACATAAAGATTTACAGAAACGTTAGAGGCCGGTTCGCGCGGAGATATTTACAAAAAAATCGGCGGATTAAAAATATTATAAAATTTATAAAAAATTATTTTAAGGAGAGAAAAAATTTTTATCATGAATGCTTTTGAAGTTTTGAAAAGCCGCGGCTATTTTGAATGGTGCACTAACGCCGAAAGACTTGAACAAGTTATGAACGAAGAAATGATTACGGCTTACGTAGGCTTTGACCCGACTGCGGACAGTCTTCATGTCGGACATTTAATCCCGTTAATGGCTTTAGGCTGGCTTCAGAGACTTGGACACAGACCCATAGCTCTTGCAGGCGGCGGCACAGGCTTAATCGGCGACCCGTCAGGAAAAAGCAAAGAAAGAAATTTAATCACACTCGAGGCCGTTCAGCATAATATCGAGGGCGTAAAAATTCAGCTTAAAAAATTTTTGAATTTCGATTGCGGCAAAAATTCAGCGCTTTTATTAAATAATTACGACTGGCTTTCAAAAATTTCATTCCTTGAAGTCCTTCACGACATCGGAAAATTTTTCTCAATTAACAATTTAATTGCCCGCGAATATATTAAATCGCGTCTCGAAGACCCCGAAAAAGGAATTTCTTACACTGAATTTTCTTACGTTCTGCTTCAGGCTATGGATTTCAAATATTTGAATGAAAATTACGGCTGCCGTTTACAGATGGGCGGCAATGATCAGCAGGGAAATTTACTCGCCGGTTCTGACTACATCAGAAGGACAAGCGGCAATGAAGTTTTCGGACTTACTCAGCCTTTATTATTGACTTCAGCCGGAACAAAATTCGGAAAAACTGAAGCCGGAGCAGTCTGGCTCGACGCAGCGAAGACAAGCCCGTATAAATTCTATCAATTCTGGTTCAACACTGACGACAGAGACGTAGAAAAATTATTGAAACTTTATACTTTCATGCCTCTTGAAGAAATTTCTGAAATTATCAGCGAACATAACGCCGCGCCCGAAAAGAGAACTGCTCAGAAAAAATTAGCTTTTGAAGTTACTAAAACAGTTCACGGTGAAGACACGGCCAAGAGCGTTGTTAATGCAAGCGAAATTTTATTTAATCCTAAAATTGATTTCGCCGGAGTCAGCGAGGAAACTTGCGAAATGTTAAAGCAGGAAGTTCCTTATAAAAAATTAGAGGGCTTTGAATTTCCCGCCGGAGTTGTCAACGTCCTTGCGTCTTCAGGAGCCTGCGAGAGTAACGGCGAGGCCAAGCGTGCTATACGTCAAGGCGGAGTTTCAATAAACGGCGCAAAAATTTCTGACGAAAAAGCAGAAATTAACCGCAATTCTTTAGTCAACGGGAAATATTTATTCGTCCGCGTCGGCAAAAAGAAATTCAACATGGCCGAATTTGATTAAAAATTAAAGTAAAATGCACACTTGTGGCTGGTATATTTCGAGCAATGTCAGCGATGTTTTAGCTCAGGTCATTAACGACATGGCTAACGCTCTCCGCAGTCATTCACGCGATATAGATTTGAAAGTAATCAGCGCGAACGACAAAAGTATTTCGGGCATTGAACGAATTAAAAATATTTTCACTAAAAAAGAAATTTGGCATTTATTCGGGCGTGCTCCGTGGTGGTGGCGCATAGTCAGATTACACTCACGGACAGTACACACCCGTCTTGAGGGCACGGATTGGGGAGGTTATCCCTCAAGATTTTTCACTGAAGGGGCTTTGAGCGGTGAGGCTGTAATTTTTCCCGTTTTTGACCCTTTAAGCGGACAGAGCGATGATGTTGAAAAAGCTGTTTTCGTCCGTTCAGATAAAAGAAAATTACCCGAAGGCGATTATAAAGTCATGGATATTTCTGAAAAAATTTTGCGTCCTGAAGCCTTGAGCGGTCTTTATATTGCCGATGAAGCAACGCCGCGCGAAGCAATGAGAGCAGGAATTTTAACAATGCGCGGACTTTCGATAGCGTCGCCGAAATCAGGCTGGCTCGATGAGATTTTAGGGCCCGACGGATATTTTTTAATTCAAGACGAAAAAGAAGATCTGCCCCGAATAATTCGTCAAGGTTTGGCAGATAAAGGCAGACATATGGCGATGGCTGCGAGGCATTTTTTGAAGTCCCGCCGGTCTCATGAACGCTGCACTGATTCTTTGATAAGTCTTTACAGGAAAGTTATAGCGAAATGAAAGCGGCAGTTAAAGCAATAAAATTTTTTGAAAAGTTTGCAGATAAAGGGCTGCGAGGAAAAATCACACAAAAATTTTTTTCCGGCCTTTTGAAATTAATCAAGCCGCGCGGAAAATTAATTCTTAAAGATTTAGCCCGTGTTTACCCTGAAAGTTCTGAAAAATGGCGCAAAGAAATACGCTCAAAAGTTTATGAAAATTTATCATGGACTCTTGTAGAAACTTTAGTATTACAGCGCGATAATTCGCAGGCTTTTGATTGGATAAAAAGCGTAAAAAATGCCGAAATGATTAACGATTTAATTGCCAAAAAACAGGGTGCTTTATTTTTGACTGCTCATTTTGGAAATTGGGAACTTGAAGGAAGCTGGACAGCTCAAAACGCTCTTAAACACGGTCATAAACTGCATGTAATTTTTCAGGATATTCATGATCCCGACATAAATAATTATATTCTTGAGACACGCAAACGCGGCGGAATGTTTATGCTTGATAAAAATTTTTCAGTCATGAAAATAGCTCACATGTTAAAGAACGGTGCCCACATAGCTTTACTGAATGACGTTTCGGGGAAATCAGAACTTCGAGTCCCTTTCATGGGTATTGAAGCCACGAATATGCCCGGAGCGGCTTTAATGGCAATGCTTACAGGAGTACCGGTCATACCGGCCTGCATTTATAGAAATGCGCCTTTTGAGCATGAGATTGAATTTTTTGAACCTCTGAAATTTCCGCAGGCAAAAGACCGCGAAGAGCGTTTAAGATTAATAACTTTGGAAATGAACAAAGCTGTAGAAAAATTTATAAGACGCAGGCCGGAGCTATGGTTTTGGCTGCATAACAGGTGGAAAAATTAAAAATGTTACTAAGTAAAGAATTTGTATTTGATGCTGCTCATAATCTTGTAAACTATCACGGAAAGTGCGAGAAACTTCACGGCCATACCTATAAATTAAAAGTAGTTTTGGAAGGCAGGCCGGACTCTGAAGGTATGATTATGGATTTTTGCGAGCTTGCTGAAATAGTAAAAGAGAGCGTAATATCGAGGTTGGATCACTCTTACATCAATGATTTAATTGCACAGCCGAGCGCGGAAAATATCGCAATTTGGATATGGCACGAAATTGAAGATAAAGTTAAACGCGAAAATTGTAATTTGTATGAAATTCACGTTTGGGAGACTGCAACAAGCTGTGTTGTATTGCAAAAAGGTGAAAATCTATGAAAAAATTTTTTGTGTGTTTCTAAAGGAGAATAAAATATGCCGGAAATAACACGATTTTTTGGTATTTTAATCAAAATGTTTTTTAGAGAGCATAATCAGCCGTGCTTTTATGCTTTATACGGCGAATATATGGGTGAATTTGATATTAACACTCTAAATATGCTTGAGGGAGATTTGCCGCCGCGAGCTGTTTCTCTTGTTCGTGAGTGGGCAGAACTTCATCAAAAAGAACTTTTAGATATGTGGAACTCGCACAAAGTTTACAAATTGCCTCCGTTGGATTAATTTATTATAAGGCATTTTAGAATGATGAAATAGATTCAAGATATTACAGACATTACAATGGAAAATAAAAATTTAATGCGCGATGTCCAAAAAGAAATTGACAGCCGGAATATTCAAATTGACAGGGTCGGCGTAAAGGGCGTAAGTTATCCCGTAATTTTATTGGATAGAGATAACAAAACACAAAATACAGTTGCAAAAATCTCGATGAGTGTAATGCTTCCTCATGAGTATAGAGGTACTCACATGAGCCGATTTATCGAGACCCTTGAAGAGTTTTACGGTAGAGTTTCGCCCTCAAATCTTGAAGCATTTACAAAAAGACTTTGCGAAAAATTAGACGCTTCGGAGAGCTCAGTCAGCTTTGAATTTCCTTATTATTTCCGCAAAAAAGCACCTGTATCAAAGATCGAGAGTTTCTCAAAATGCGATATAAAACTTGAGGCAAGTTATGCAGTAAATAAAAAATTTGATATGGTTATAGGGCTTGCCTTAAACGTTCAAACCTTGTGCCCGTGCTCAAAAGAGATTTCAAAATTCGGTGCTCACAATCAACGAGCCTTAGTAAGTTTGCGCGTAAGATGTAACGGGCTTGTGTGGTTCGAAGAATTGATAGATTTAATTGAAAAATCTGCTTCAACACCGCTTTTTACGTTATTAAAACGCGAAGATGAAAAATTTATAACTGAAAACTCATACGAAAATCCTAAATTTGTTGAAGATGTTATAAGAGATTTAGCTTTGAAACTCGATAATGAAGATAAAATTTTATGGTATTCTGCAAACGTTACAAGTTTTGAGAGTATTCATAATCACGATGCTTTTGCTGAAATAGAGCGTGATAAAACATTATGAACAGACGGCAGAGGGCAGCATTTATCCAAAAAATTATTTACTATGTAATTATAGTTTTTATAATGATGATGGGGTATAGAGTTTATAAAATTTGGTATGAAAATTATAAATTATCTAATCCTCAATTAATCGAAGCTATGAGCGCAAATTACAGTGAAGAACAGCCTTTAGACGGAATTTTACTTTGGGACGAGCAGTTAGTTCACGCTCCTCAAGACGGTATTTTAACATATCCGACACCTAAAGCAAGATATGTTGCAAAAGGCGAAATGCTTGCAGCTCTTGACGGTATAGCAGTAAAAGCCCCTTATCCTGCATATTTTTATCCGGCTCTTGACGGTCAGGAAGGTGAATGGGTATATCCAAAATTATGGCCTGATTTCGCTCCGTTCCCGGATTTTAATGAAGCATCTTTAATTGAAAACGGGACATTTTTAGGGCGCGGAGAGCCCATTGGTAAATTAATCCCTCAGCCTCAAATTTTGCGATGTATAGCGTATCTTGATACAACACCGTCTCTTGCTAAGGCTTTGAGCGCAAAAGACAATCCAACGATCAGAATAAAAACTGAATTTGACGGTAAAGAACGCCGCGCAGAAGTTGTTGCAGTTAAAGCATCGGGACAAAAATTAAAAGTATATTTGCGTCTGCCTTTTTTCCCGCCGGAAGTTCTGAATTCAAGACATTTTACCGCAAGCATCGTTACAGATATACAAAAAGGCGTTATGGTACCTGATACAGCTGTAATAACACGCGAAGGTAAAAATATGGTATTTGTTGTAAACGGCAACAGTACAGAACTTCATGCTATAGAAGGCTTCCCTGCAGGAGAAGGCGAATTTTTCATCGAAAAAGGAATACAACCCGGCACAAAATTGATATTAAACGCCGATGCAATAATATTCAACTTTAAGGACGAAAATTTGAGAATTTGGTGATAAAAAATGACACAAAATTTTGAAGAAATTTACGAACGTATACAAAAAGCTAAAAGCAAAGCAGGAAGAACAGACAAAATTTTTTTCACAGCTGTCAGCAAAACCCGTACAGCAGACGAAATGCGCGAAGCTGAAAAAATTTCATGGGTAGATTTTTTCGGCGAAAACAGAGTGCAGGAAGCTGAAAATAAACGCGCTTTATATCCCGATTCAAAAATAAAATGGCGCTTAATCGGACATTTACAAAATAACAAAGCACGAAAAGCAGCAGAAATTTTTGACTGTATCGACAGCGTTGACTCGATCGAGTTAGCGTCAAGACTTAACAGAATAGCCGGAGAACTTAATAAAAAAATACCAATTTTAATTGAAGTAAATACTTCTGGCGAAGAAAGTAAATCCGGGATAGCTCCCGAAAATTTTTCAGAACTTTTAGATAGTGTAATTTTGCAGGAAAATTTGAAATTAGAGGGCTTAATGACAGTCGGGCCTTTAACTGATGACGAAAAGAAAATTAGAAAATCTTTTGCAGATTTACGCAATTTAATCGAAAATGCAAGAATTTCAACCGGCTTGGAATTACCAATTCTTTCAATGGGTATGAGCGACGATTTTGAACTCGCAATCCTTGAGGGTTCTACAATGGTAAGAATAGGCACACTCTTATTCGGCGCGAGATTTTATCCAAATAAAAATTAAAAATCAGCACTTAAAATTACAACAGGATTATTAGCTTTCATTAATGTTAATTCTTCGTTAAGAGGCCGCGACGATGTTACGGAAATCTGGACGGCCTCAAAGTTTTTTTGCTCTTTCATGATTGAATATGCTTGAGAAAAATTTTCCAATGTTACGCATGCAATTACAACACGTACAGGGCTTTTAATTTTTTGTATATAATCTAAAATTTTTTGCATTTCGCCGCCGCTCCCTCCGATAAAAACATTAGCAGGCACGGGAAGATTTTTAATTATTTCGCTTGCTTCTCCCTCGTGAATTTTTATATTATGCAAATGAAATTTCGCTGTATTTTTTGCAATTAATTCTACAGCTTTGTTATTTTTTTCGATTGCATGAACTTCGATTGAAAGATTTTCATGAGCCGCGCAAATACTTACAGAGCCCGATCCTGCGCCTATATCCCAAAATATAGAATTTTGTTTTAATACTAATTTTGAAAGTATCACAGCCCGGACATTTTCATTTGTCATAACGATATTGTCTTCGCGCAAAAAATCGCAGTCTCTGATATATTTTTTCTCGAATGAGTAAATAGCGTGATTTTTAATTAAAATTATTGAAAGTTCAGGAAATTTTTTATTACAAAATTCTGAAGGCTTACCGTGTAAAAAAATCTCATCTTCACTGCCTAAATTTGAACCTATAAAAATTTCTACGTCATCAAAATTCTTTAATTTACTGCAGATATAATCAGGAGAATTTTTTTTATCGCAGAATAAAATTACAATTTTGTTACGTTCTACAATATTCAAAAAATTACCCGTGTTTAAGTCCCGTCCGTGCCCGGATAAAATTTTTGCATCGTTCCAAACTTCTCCGGCTTTTGAGCATAAAATTTGAAGCGAACTAAGTCCGGGCAAGACTTTTATATTTTTATCCGAAAAAAATTTTTTTGCTAACGGCAGCAAACTATATAAACAAGCGTCGCCCGATACCAAAATTAAAATATTTTTAGTTTCGTTTTGAATTTTATTAAACGTCTCATTAAAGTTTTCAAGAATAATTATATTTTTATCTTTCGGAATTAAATCCAAAAATCTCGGACTTAATACTATAATTTCAGCTTCATTGATTGCATTTTTAACTTCCGGCGTTAAATGTTCCGGCGAACCTGTTCCGGCTCCTGCGATTGTAATCTCATTCATCTTTGAAACTCCCTAAAATTTTTGCGTCATTATCTATTAAAAATACTTCAAAATTCATTTTATAAAACGTCCTTTCACGGCATTTTTCAGCAATTACAGCGGCTATATTATCCCATACAAAATTAAATCTTTCAGCGTTAATTAATTCTATTGCTTCATTAGTTGTATTTGAGTTAAAAATTTTTCTGATAAATTCCCTCTCCGCTCCTGCCAGTGCTAAATGAGTGCAGAGAGCCTCTAATCTTCCGTCCGCAATTTTATTGTGAGTATTAAATGACCCTGCCGCAACTTTTAGTAATTTTCCCGGATGTCCGCAAATTTTTATTTGATTAAAATTCAGTCTTAATGCTTCGTCAATGACGTAGCCGATATAATTTCCGGATTGTATAACATTGCGTGAATTTACATTGAAAATTTTACGCAAAATTTTTTCTCCAGTTCCTGCAAAAGTTACGTAAATATCCCGAAATCCTAAAGAAAAAATCATATTTAATTCCAACGTCAAAGAATTTAGTAATGCTTCTTCATTCATAGGCTTAACGAGGCCGCTCGTTCCTAAAATCGAAAGTCCGCCTATAATCCCAAGCCGTGGGTTAAAAGTCCTTTTAGCAATCTCTTCACCGCCGGGAATTTTTATTGTAATTTTAACTGAATTTTTGGGTATTATTTCGCGGACTGCAAGCTCAATCATTTTTCGGGGAACAGGATTAACAGCTATCTCTCCGACAGGAATTTTTAATCCCGGCAATGTTACAACGCCGACACCCTCTCCGCGTTCAAAAAAAATTTCGCTGCAACTTTCTAAAATTTCAACACCTGCAAAAATTTTTATCCCGTTAGTTACATCGTTGACATCATCGCCGGAGTCTTTGACAACACTGAAAAAATTTTCGTCCTCATGATTAACTTTCAAAAAAAATTCCCGGCCTTCTAAATTTTTTACACAAACTTCCTCACAAATTTTTCCCGAAGTTATAAAAATTGCTGAAGCCTTAGATGCTGCTGCCGCGCATGTTCCCGTCGTAAATCCGAAACGCATTTTTTATTTTATACCATACAACAAAGCATTTATAATTGCACATGCAACCGTAGTACCGCCCTTGCGTCCGCGCGATATAATTTTAGGGACATCGACAGCTTCTAACATTTCTTTAGCTTCAATGACGTTCACAAATCCTACAGGAACACCGATTATAAGAGCCGGATCTGCTTTTTTTTCGTGAATTAACTCGCATAATCTAATTAAAGCTGTCGGAGCGTTTCCGATCGCGTAAATTGCATCAGGAAAATTTTTCACAGCGCGCTCGATATTTACAACGGAACGTGTAACGCCGCGACTTTGAGCCTCGATTTTTACATTTTCATCTGCAACATTACAAATTATTTTAAGATTATATTTTTTGCTTATTCCTGCCGCTAACATTAATGTATCAGTTACGACAGGGACGAGGTTTTTTAGAGCCTCGCGGGCTTTTTTTACAACATTATCCGAAAAATATAGATTTTCTAAAAAATCAAAATCAGCGGTCGCGTGAATTACTCTTTTTATAACGCTTAAATTCTCATCAGAGCCTGAATATTCTCCGATTTCGCTTTGAATTATCCTCATGCTTTCTTTTTCTATTTCGTCCGGACGCATTTTTTTATCTCCTTTTTATGTTATAATTCTATTATAAATTTCTTCGAGCAGAAAATTTTATTTTTATTACTACTTTTATTATTACAAAAATCTTTATTTCTTTCAGCAATTATAAACTTTCACGCGGAACTCTTCAAAAAATTTTTTATAATTTTTTATTTGACTTGATTGCATTTAAGGTTAAAATTAGTCAATGAAATTTTTAAGTGAGGAGATTTTTATAAATGGGAATTCAATATAAAGATTATTACGAAATTTTAGGCGTATCGCGCGAGGCAACGCCCGATGAAATTAAAAAGGCCTACAGAAAATTAGCGAAACAATATCACCCGGACGTATCGAAAGAGCCTAACGCAGAAGAAAAATATAAAGAAATTAACGAGGCTTATGAAGTCTTAAAAGATCCCGAAAAACGCAAAAAATATGACACTTTAGGCATGAATTGGCAGAGCGGTCAGGATTTCACCCCTCCTCCGGGCTGGCAGCACGTTGACTTCGGAGGCGGCGACATGGGCGGCTTCAGCGATTTCTTTCAAACTATATTCGGGAGTTCTGGAAAAAATTTCGGAGGTTTCGGCGATATTTTCAGCAGCGCAAATTTTCAGCAGCCTATGAAACGGGACAGCGAGGTCAGTGTAACTCTTGCGCTCGAAGACGTTGTGAAAGGCGGAGTTCATACTTTTACACTCTCAAGTTCAAGCGGAAAAAGAAATATTAAAGTCAATCTCCCTAAAGGCATCACGGAGGGCTCGCAAATCAGACTGCCCGGCAAAGCTGACGGGGGCGGCGACATTTACGTGAATATTCATGTAGCTCCGAATAAAATTTTTGAAGTCAACGAATTTGATTTAACGCGCGAAATTAAAGTTCCCGTCTGGGACGCTGTACTTGGCAAAGATTTAGTTGTCGGGACTCTTGACGGTGAAGTCATGATAAAAATGCCCCCGGGACTTCAAGACGGCCAAAAATTAAGAGTGCGCGGAAAAGGTATGCCCAAAAGAGACGGAACTAACGGCGATTTATACGTGAAAATTAAAATCGAAATTCCGCGAAGATTAAACGCTAAACAAAAAGAATTATGGCAGGAACTTGCGAATCTGGGTTAAAAAATTTTGCTTGAGAGTATATAATTTTTTTTAGCTAATCTTCGGAGGTGAAAAATTTTGCGCTCGAATATTTTTAATGTTCCTAACACGCTGAGTTTAATCCGTGTTTTTCTTGCGCCGCTGGTTTTATTATTTTTATCGCTTAGAATTGAAGATAAATTAATTCCGTCATTGCCGGGTGTAAGCTGGGGGGACGCTCTTGCGGCATTTGTTTTTATAATTGCGGCCTTGACCGACATGTTTGACGGGCTGATAGCGCGAAAATATAAACTCGTTACTAATCTTGGAAAATTTATTGACCCTCTTGCCGACAAAGTTTTAGTTATTGCGGCTATGCTTGCTTTAATTGAATTTCAAAGGCTTCCGGCTTGGATCGTCATGGTTATAATAACACGAGAATTTATAGTTACTGGTCTGCGTCTTGTTGCGGCGGCTGAAGGCATTGTTATAGCGGCCTCGAAAGGCGGAAAATTAAAGACCGTTACTCAAATTATCGCGCTGACTATGTTAATATTAAATATTCCCGGCGGAATGGCTGTAATGTGGGTAGCTATGATTTTAACAGTATGGTCGGGAATGGATTATCTAATCAAAGGCAGCAAGATTATAACGGGCTAAGAGTTTTTCATCGTTAAAAATTTCCGGCAAATTTCCTTGAGCGGCGATTTTGCCGTGCGACATTATAAGAGCCGAACTGCAGACTTCCCGCGCTATATCTAAATCGTGAGTAGCGAGCAGGGCGGCTTTTTGAGTATCTTTGAGAAATTTTATAACTTTCCATCGTCCCAAAGGGTCAAGAGCGGCTGTAGGTTCGTCAAGCAATAAAAGTTCCGGCGATGACGCTAAAGTTCCTGCAAAAGTTACCATTCTTTTTTCACCGCCTGAAAGTTTATGAGGAACTCTGTCCGCTAAATGTTCAATCCAGAGAGATTTTAGAATTTTTGCGGCTAATTCGTGAGCTTCATTGACGTTCATTCCGTCAGCAACGGGCGAAAAAGCTACATCTTCAATAACGCTCGGCATTAAAATTTGGTCGTCAGCGTCTTGAAAAATTAAACCTGTTTTTTTTCGTCTAAACTCTGAATTTTCCGAGCCGCTCAAAAAAATTTTTCCGTCAGTCTGCTCCATTGCTCCGGCAAGAATTAATAAAAGCGTTGATTTTCCTGAACCGTTAGCCCCGACGAGAGCAATTTTTTCGCCGTGATTAATTTCAAAATTTATATTTTTTAATGCTTCGTGATTATCGGGATATTTGTAACAGAGATTTTGAACTTTCAATAACGTTTTCATTTTTCTCATTCCTGATTGAATTAAAGCCTTGAAAACCGCCGCGGCATTTTATAGCGCGTTCCATTCTTTCGGATCTGTCAGCGGCCTGCAATAAAATTGAGCCTGTAATATGAGTGAAAGATTTTAATTTCGCAAAATTTTTTTGTTTCGGAGCGCGTAATTTCAGAGATATTAAAGCCGCTTCAAATCTTTCTTTCAAGATAAAAATTCCGCGTAAAGTCAACAAAATTAAAATTCTTAATTTTTCCGGGACGTGTAAAAAAATCATAGCTTTATAAATCCCTGAAATTCCTTTAGGAAAAATAAAAACCGCGCAGATTAAATAAATTACGCTGCATTTTAACGCGATTGATAAACCCGTTAAAAATCCGTCGTTAATATCCGGCCATGTTAAAGTTGTTGTGATTATGATGAGTAAATTTGCAAAAAAAAGTTTTTTCACTTCCTGCCTCCTACTTAAAATAAGAACTCCGGCGCGGCTTTTTTCAGCCACGAAATTAAAAACGCCGTTGCAAGCCCCTCGACTAAAGCCAGCGGAACATGAGCGATGAATAATAATTTTATTGCGGTAAGAAAATTTTTATCCGTCAAGCCTAAAAAAACTCCGACAATCGAAGCTGCTAATATCACGGCCAAAAATCCTGCAATAAAAGAAAAAATCATTACGTTAAATTTTTTTTGAGAGTTGCGGATTATTTTTCCAAAAATTAAATATACGAATAACGCCGGGCTGGCCATTGCTAAAGTATTCGCACCTAAAACTATAAAGCCCCCGAACTGAAATAAAACCGCCTGAAGCAGCAACGCTACAAAAATAGCCGGAAAAGCTCCCCAGCCTAAAATTAAGCCCATAGGAGCAATGAAAGATAAATGAGTAGAACTCGGACCGATACGAATATTTACAAGCGACGCAAGAAAAAACGCCGATGACAACAACGCCGTGCGGACGATTTTATAATCTTTTGTCTTTTTGAGGCCAAGTGCAACACCCGCGCAAGTTCCTGCCCAGCCTGCTATTAAAATTTGAGTTGATAAAACGCCTTCGCTAATGTGCATGATCTTTTAAGTTAGGGGTTAGGAGTTAGGAGTGAGGAGTTTTTCTTAATCCGAATTAATAAAGCTAAATTAAAAATTAAACTCACGCCCAACAATGCCCGGATAAATAATTCAGGCGAATTTTTTTTTATGTTCATGATTTTATTTTCGTTTTTCAAAAATTCTTCCGTGATATTAATTTTTGCTTCACATTGATGGCCTTGACCGTCATTAACTATAACGCGCCAATCTCCCGAAACGTCAGGAATAAAAGCTACACGCCCCCGTTCGTCTGTTCGTGAAGTTTGAGCGGCAAATTTTGAATCTTTCGGTGAAAAAATTTTAGCCTCGCAATAACTCATTTTATCGCCGGTCGAATAAAAAAATTCCAACGGTACAGCTTTTAACGAAATTTCCCGGAAGCCCACGCCGTGAGCAAATCCGGGATTTTCAAAATTTAATACAAAAAGAAAAATTATCAGAAAACTTTTTTTCATTTACTTATTTATTTGACTTTCTACCTGTCGGAAGACACGGCAAATAATAAAAATGCTCTTAAATTCAAATTGTCGTAGTCGCCTTCAACGCCGGGCAAACCCGATTGAGCCGCTCTGATGCCCCACCAGCCGGGCGCAGTGATTTTAACGTGAGCTTCTCCGTTCTCGGCTTCGGTGTAATAAGCGTAAGTGTTTTCGTATTCTGTTACAAAACCGTCATAACTCGCCCATACAGGACCCGTGTAAGGCTGTCCGTTCAATAAAATTTTTACGTCAAAATATCCGCCTACTTTAGCATCAGCAGGATTAGTAACCGGAATAATCTCAAGAGGCTGTCCTAAGACTTGCGAGAAATTTTTATCTTCATGAGAAGCGTTAAAAATTGCTTTCGCGTATTTGTCGTATTTGTTGGCCGAGAGAACTTTTAAGCCTTGAGCCTCTAAATCTTTTCTTGCGCCGGATTTTCCGCCCTCGTTAGTAACGCACCATGATTCGCCGTCTTTAATCGCAGTTACTATAAAAGAGCCCGATAAATCGCTCGGAGTTACTGAAAAATCTATCCAAAGTTTATCATCGTTGCCCTTAAGCTCGGACGCGGTTAATTTTCCGTTCTCGATAATTCCGGCTTTGACGCGCGGTAAAATTTCGACTTCTTCCGGCACTATGAATTTATGAGCCGATTGAACAGTGAGATTAAAAGGCTTTCCGGCTTCAGGAGCTTGGCCGCTGACGTTTTTAATCGTGAGTTCATGAGCAGAAACAGGAAGAACAAACATCGCGGTTAAAAGCATAGCTGTTATAATACGTTTGAACATAAAAATTACCTCCGTTTGAAATTAAAATAGAAAGAAAATTTTCAACGGGGGTAATAATAACATAATTTATAAAAAAAATGTTACGAAAGGGAAAAATTTTCATGAAGAAAAAGATTTTTTTAGCAATTTTGTTAATTCTCGTCATTGCATGCGGAGCTTGTTATGCCCGAAGCAACAGAGAAATGAAACTCAGACTCGTTAACCGCACGGGAAAAACTATCGTTTCAGTTCTTCTCAAGCCCTCGAGATACGGCGATTATGAAGCAGAAGACGAACTTAACGAGGACAGCCCTTTATATAACGGCGAATTTATCGACATGAAATTTCTTGACAGAACTGAACACCGCGAGCCTCACGACATAATGATAATCTTCAGGGACAACACTTATGACGAATGGACGGGGCTTAATTTCGATGAGTTTGACGAAATGACTTTTGAAAGAGACGGTGCAACTTCATACCGCTTAACGCGCTAAATTTTAGTTAGGGGTGAGGAGTTTTTATTTTCTAATTCCTACGAGTTTTTTCACGGCTCTATAGCATAAACGTATGAACGGATATAAGCTCGGACAGAATTTTATCAGAATGAAAACTGTAAGACCTTTTAACGGAAAATATCTTAAGCTGAGATGTTTTATTTTTGAGAGAATTTCTTTTTTCATTGCTTTTTGTAACTCAAGGCTTTCTTGAGTTTTTATTTTCTTAAGTTCAATGAAAGCAAAATAAAATAAAGGCATTATACTGATAGATGCTCTTATGCTTCGTGTTTGAGGGGTAAATATTTTCGGAGTATTTTCATTGACAAAAGCGTCAAATTCTTTCATTGTTAAAAAATAATCGCTTATATTTTTAACTGATGACGTTGTGGATATGCTGCCGGAACGTTTACGGTATTTGTAGAAAACTTTATCAAGATAAGAAACCCGCCCGGCTTTTAATATGATTTTATGAATGACTGCAGAATCTTCATAATTTCTTCCGTTCGGAAAACGTATTTCTTCCCATAATTTTCGCTTATATATTCTCAGCCATACAGTGCAGAAAACTTCGTATCGGGCTAAGTCATTTAGGGCTTCTATAAAATCGATTACCCCCCCCCCTTTTTGTAATTTTTTTAGGAAGCTGAGAAATAAAAGACGGTTTAATTTTGTCTGCGTCCATAAATTCTTCAGTTTCAAAAACTTCATAATTGCATGAAACTATGTCCGAATTTTGATTCTGCATAGTCTCGACCATTGTTTTTATAGTATCAGGGTAAAAAGCGTCATCAGAATCAAGAAATGAAACTATGCTGCCTTTCATTATGTCAAGCCCTGTATTGCGGGCCGCGCTCAGTCCTTGATTTTTTTGATGAATAACTTTAATTCTTGTGTCGAGTTTTGCATATTCATCGCAGATAATTCCGGACTCGTCTGTTGAACCGTCATCGACTAAAATTATTTCAAGATTTTTATAAGTTTGATTAATTGCGCTGTCGAGGCTTTCACGGAGAAACGGCGCAACATTATAAACCGGAATAATGATACTCACTAATTGCTGCATAATTTTTTAATAATAAAATTAGGATTTAGGCGTAAGAAATTTTTTTACTTCCTGCTTCCTAATTCCTAATACTCTTTACATTGCCATAGTCATAAGTCTTTCAACTTCGGAGCGGTCGTAAGCAAAATCTTTAGCAGTAGATTGTGAAATTCTGCCCTCGCGGAACATTTTAGCTAAATCCTGCTCCATTGTGTGCATACCGAAAGACATTCCAGTGAGCATTGAATTTTTAATGCCGCTGATTTTTCCCTCACGTATCGAAGCGCGGATAGCAGGAGTTGTGATTAAAATTTCAGTCGCGCAGACTCTTCCGCCGTTCATAGCCGGAATTAATTGCTGCGAGCAAATTCCAAGCAGAGTATAAGAAAGCTGCAAACGGATTTGATTTTGCTGATGAGGCGGGAAAACATCAATAATTCTTTCAATAGACTGCGAAGCGTCCTGAGTGTGAAGAGTTCCGAAGACTAAGTGTCCTGTTTCAGCCGCTGTTATAGCCGCGCCGATTGTCTCTAAGTCTCTCATTTCGCCGATCATAATAACGTCAGGGTCTTGGCGCAGAACGTGGCGTATTCCGGAAGCAAAATTTTCCGTGTCGTTACCGATTTCTCTTTGATGAATTACAGCGAGGTCAGGCTTATGAACGTATTCAATAGGATCTTCGATTGTAACGATGTGTGATTTAATTTTATGATTAATTTCGCCGATTATTGCCGCAAGAGTTGAGCTTTTTCCGTGTCCTGTAGGGCCTGTAGCTAAAAATAATCCGCGGTGTTTATAAGCCATAGTTTTCAAAATTTCCGGAAGTCCGAGTTCATCAAGTGAACGTATGACAGAGGGAACGAGCCTGAACGTCAGCGATAAGCCGCGCATTTCTCTGTAAAGACTGCCTCTAAATCTTTGAGTGCCGTAAGTGAAAGCAAAATCTAAATCTCCTGAACGGTTAAATCTTTCAAGCTGAGCCGGAGTTAAAATTTCGCTTATAAATTTTTCAAGAGATTCTTTCGTAAATTCTTCCGACGAAGTTAAATAATTAAGTTCGCCGTGAACGCGGATAGCCGGGAATGTTCCTGAATTTAGATGAATATCACTTGCGCCGCTGCTGATTGCAGTTTGTATTAAATTCTCGATTGCAGGATTAGTAAAATTTTGCAAGATTTCTCATTCTCCTTTTTTATAATTTTGTATAATTTTACAACATTATCTTCTGTTCGGCCTTACTCCTGGAACTCCGCGCGGTGCTCCGAATAATCCGCCCGTTGTAGTTTTACCGGTTTTAACTCCTGCTTGAGCATTAATTACAAGTTCAGTTCCCTCTCGCAGAACAGGCCGCGAACGTCCCGATTTTTCGCTCTTTAACTCGACCCATTTGTTATCAGAAATTCCCGTTTCAATCTGTACCGGCCTCATCATAAAACCGTCATGTTCAGGCCATACCGTGCCGGACGAGAAAGTTTTTTTCTTCGTTAAAATTTCGCGGTCAAACGAAATAGTTTTCAATAAATCTTCAGGCGGTGTAAATCTCAAAGCGGCTACAGGAAGCCTCAAAACATTTTCAGCTCTCGCAGTCTCGATTGAAACGTTAGCAGTCATGCCTGGTTTGAGCTTAAAGTCCGGATTATCAACGTGAATTATTACAGTGTAAGTTACAACATTGTCGCTTGTAGTCGGAGCTATTCTAACTTGGACGACCTTACCGTTGAAAATTTCGTCAGGAAAGGCGTCCACGCGAAAAGTTACGCTCTGGCCTTCTGCAACTGTACCAATATCAGCCTCATCAACTTTTGTTTCAATTTGCATACGGGTTAAATCTTCGGCAATTTTGAAAAGCGTAGGAGTTTGGTAGCTTGCCGCAACTGTCTGCCCTGCGTCTACCTGTCTGTCAATTACAACGCCGTTGACCGGTGAAGTAATTTTTGTATAATTTAGATTAGTGCGTGCTCTTTCTACTGCCGCTTGAGCTTGAACTACACGGGATTTAGCTTCGGAAAGTGTTGCTCTTTTCATTAAAACATCGGCTTCACTTGTATCAACTTCGCTTTTTGCAATTAAATTTCTTGAATATAATTCTTTGTTGCGCGCATATTTTCGTTCACTATCAGCTAAAGAGGCTCTCGCACTGCTTACGCTTGCTTGATAAACTGCGAGGCTTGCTTCATTTTCGCTTAGTGTTAATTTCAAGACTGACGGGTCAATTAGTGCAATTAACTGCCCTGCTTTAACCTGCGAATTAAAATCTACATAAATTTCCTGTACAGTTCCGGATACTTGAGTACCGACTGCTATAACGCTTATGGCGTTTAATACTCCTGTAGCAGTTACAGTTGATACTATTTCGCCGCGAGTTATTTGCGAAGTTGTAAGACCGTAAACTGTTTTTTCTTCATGAGTGAAATAAAAATACGCTCCGTAACTAAGCCCTGCTAGCACAGCGAGCAAAAATAATTTTTTAAGTCCTGCTATCATCTTATAATCCAAACTCCTTTAATATAGTAATTTTTTCCGGATTAATTTGCATATTTTCAGCGTTTAATTTTCCGAGCGGAATATCTTTATTAGAGCCGTGATAGTCGCTTCCGCCCGAAATTAAAAGATTATTACAATCCGCCTGCAGAGCAAGCCATGTACATTTTTGAAAATTGTATTTAGAATAATAACATTCGAGACCTTTTACCCCGAAAGAAATTAAGTCTTTAAGGGTATTTTGAAATTTATCTTCGGGAAGTTCGCTTTCACGTTCGCCGCCTAAAGGATGAGCCCAGACGGATATTCCGCCGGAAGAATTTATAGAGTTTATTACAAAATCGGCTTCAAGTTTGTCATTGCCGGTACTGCATTTATCTATAAAAATTTCAATAGCCTGCGCACGGGTATCTGCAAATCCTTTAGCAACGATTAAATTTCCTAAATGAGGCTTTCCGACACTTGGTATTTTCAACAAATTTTCTATTTCTAAATCTGTGAAATTTATATTAAAATTTTTGTGTAAAAGTTCTAATCTTTTATAAAATTTTTCATGTCTGAGCTTATTCCCTGCTTTCAAAACGTTTATAAAAGCCGGGTGATTTTCATTGTAATTCAAGCCGAGTATATGACATTTTGCGCCGCTTTTCTCGATACGGGTAGAAAACTCTATGCCTTTTATAAATTTTATATTAGTATCATTAAAAATTTTTTGTGTTTCAAGAGCTCCGTTAATTGTATCGTGGTCTGTAACGGCAAAAATTTTTATTCCGGATTTTTGAATTTTATTTAATAATTCGTAAGGGCTGTCAGTTCCGTCAGAAGCCGCTGTATGAATATGTAAATCAAGCAGAAATGATTTCATTTTAGTATAACCCCCTTTTTATTTTTATTATATTTCAGCGTTATGAAAAAGTTTTGAATTTTGAAGGAAGAGAATAAAAAAGGAACGAAGAATTAATTAATTTAACTCCTCGCTCCTAAATTAAAAAATTATTTAAGCTTTTTCGCCGGTCTTAATGCATTTTGCAGGGCATTTAGAAGCACATTTGCCGCATTTGATACACTTAGACTGGTCTATAACTGCTAAATCATTTACCATTTCGATAGCCTGAACTGGGCACTGTTTAGTGCAGAGAGTACAGCCGATACAGCCTGCTGAGCATACACTCTTGACCATCGGGCCTTTCCAGTGAGAGTTGCAGGCTACGACAACATCTGCATTTTTAGGGATAAGCGTGAAAATTCCCTTAGGGCATGCCGCAACGCAGGCACCACAGCCGACACATTTATTTGTATCAACTTTAGGAAGACCGTCATCACCCATACTTAAAGCACCGAAATTGCATACGCTGATACAAGTTCCAAGACCGATACAGCCGAACGGGCATGAATTTGGCGAGCCTCCGGGTATAGTAGCCGCACTACGACAGTCTTTTATACCGTCATATTTTAATTGACGCGGAGAAGCCTCGCAAGTTCCTTTGCATTTTAAGAATGCTCTCATCGGCACGCTTTCACCTGCGTCAACGCCCATAATTGAAGCTATTTTTGCCGCAACTGAAGCACCTCCGACAGAGCATTTATTAACGGGGGCACCGTCATTTACAACTCCTGAAGCATACCCGTCGCAACCAGGATAACCGCACCCGCCGCAGTTTGCACCGGGCAGGGCCGCTCTGATTAAGCCTATTCTCTCGTCCTGATGTACCATGAAAACTATAGAGGCTATAGCAAGAAGAACGCCGAAAATTCCGCCCATTATACCCATTAAAGCTAAAGGCGTTACAAATACGTGCATTATATCCATGTTCAAGCCTCCTTATTTAATAATTCCTGTGAAGCCCATGAAAGCAATGGACATCAAGCCTGCTGTTATTAATGCCATTGGAAGACCGCGCAAAGCCGTAGGAATACCCTCATTATCTTCAATTCTTTCACGAATACCGGCCATAAGCGAAATAGCGAGCAAAAATCCTAATGACGAGCCTAACGCATTTACTAATGCCGCCGCAAGCCCGTAACCTTCATTCATGTTCAAAACTGCAACGCCTAAAACAGCGCAGTTAGTTGTAATTAAAGGCAGGAAAATTCCAAGCGATTTATAAAGAACAGGATTTAATTTCTTTAATGCAAGTTCTACAAATTGTACCAACGCCGCAATTACCAAAATAAATGAAAGCGTGTACAAATATTCAAGATGTAAAGGAACGAGCAGATAATTATACGTCAGCCACGTCATCAACGAAGCAAGAACTATGACGAAAACTACAGCCGCGCCCATTCCTTGAGCAGTTTTTAACTTTGAACTTACACCCATGAAAGGACAGCATCCTAAGAAGCGTGAAAGCAAAATATTATGTACAAAAATCGAGCTTATAAAAAGCAGTACTAATTCAGTAAACGTCATTATGCTTTCGCCTCCTCACATTCGTCTTTGTCTTTGTGGCAGAATTTAGCCATAGCACAGCACCCGCAACCTGAAGCAGCCTCAGCAGGTACAGCCCCAAGACCTTTAGAGCGTGCTTGAATAGCTCTGAATAAACCCATGCAGCAGCCTAAAATTATAAATCCGCCCGGCGCTAATACTATTAACATTGCAGGCTCAAAACTTACAACAGGTGTTCCCAGCCAAGTCCCTCCGCCTAAAATCTCACGGATTGAACCCAAAAATGTTAATGCTATTGTAAATCCTAATCCCATTCCTATACCGTCAAGAGCGGAAGCAAAAACTCCGTTCTTAGAAGCAAAAGCCTCAGCGCGTGCAAGAATAATGCAGTTTACGACTATTAATGGGATAAAAATTCCAAGCGATTTATTTAATTCAGGCGCAAAACCTTTCATTAAAAACTCTATGACCGTAACGAAACCAGCGATAACAACGATAAAAATCGGTATTCTGACCTCGTCAGGCACCATTTTTCTTAAAAGCGAAATTACCATGTTCGAAGCAATTAATACAAACGTTGCCGCTATTCCCATGCCTAAACCGTTGGCAACACTTGTTGTAACTGCTAAAGTCGGGCAAAGTCCAATACACTGAACAAACGTAGGATTATCAGATAAAATCCCGTTTGTAATTATTTTTAATTTACTCTGGCTCAATTTTTATTCAGCCCCTTTCAAGTTCGTGTTCCAATACTCATAAGCAGCATTAACGCCGCTTGTTACAGCGTTTGAAGTTATAGTTGCGCCGGAAATTGCAGAAATTTCATCAGCTCCTGAAGCCGCGCCCTTAACGACTTTCAAAGGCAATTTATCTTTGTCGTTAAATTGGGTATAAAATTCCGGTTCAGTTGATTTTGCGCCAAGTCCCGGAGTTTCCGAGTGATTTAAGATGTTGATAGCTTTTATAGCTCCGTCTTTAGTAACTCCGACTATAAAATTAACAACTCCGCCGTAACCTTTTGAGCCTACAGTCAAGCACCAGCCTACTGTGCCGTCTTTATTTACAGCTTTTTGAACGTCTGATACAAATTCGTTATCTTTGAGTTCAAAGGTCTCGAAATTTTCTCCGGCAGGCATGACAATTCTAAAAGCGGCGTTGCGGGCTTCCTGTTCAACTCTTGCTATAGCCTGTGCTGTGAAATGCTGAACTACACCTAAAATCAAACCTGTTACAGCCGTTACAGCAAATAATGTACCGCCTAAATGAAGAGCCTTTTTAACGTATTCATTCATGATTACTTGCCTCCCGTCCTCTTAAAGAAATTACTTTTGGGCGCGCCTAAAATTTTAGGAGCAGTGTACTGGTCAATTAAAGGCACAGCGATATTCATGATTAAAATCGAGAACGAAACGCCTTCAGGATAGCCGCCCCACGTTCTGATTAAAGCTGTTAAAAGACCGCACCCGAACGCATAAATATATTGGCCTTTTGCGCTCATAGGGCTTGTAGTGTAATCAGTAGCCATGAAGAACGCGCCGATTAATAAACCGCCGGTGAAAATTTCAGTTAAGAAACTTCCATGACCAAAAAGACAGGCTAAAATTGCAGTCGTTGCGATATAAATTACAGGAATACGCCACGAAATTACGTTCTCCCAAATTAAATAAATTCCGCCCAAAATTAATAAAATTGAGCAAGTTTCGCCGATACAGCCGCCCATGTTGCCTACGAGCATATCCCAGCATGAAATATTTATTTCAGTTCCGGCTTTCATTGCTGCTAAAGGAGTTGCACCGCTAATTCCCTGAACTGTCCATGTAGTCATAGCAGTAGGCCACGAAATTAACATCATAGCTCTTGCTGCTAAAGCAGGGTTTACGATATTACAGCCTAAGCCGCCGTAAAAGCCTTTTACAACTATAATAGCGAAAATAGAACCGCAAATTGACATCCATAAAGGCATAGTAGGCGGCAGATTGTAAGCAAGCAGTAAACCTGTTACAACTGCTGATAAATCGCCGATAGTTGTTTTAGTTTTCATTACGCATTTCTGCCAGAAAAGTTCGCTTAAAACACATGCAATTACGCACGCGGCTATTACAGCAAGCGAACGGAGGCCGAGAAAATAAGTCCCGACTACTCCGGCAGGAAGTAAAGCAAGAATTACCATGCCCATAATACCGCGCGTTGTAAATTCTGAATGAACGTGCGGTGAAGTTGAAACTGTGAGTTGTGTTGACATAATTATTTTTTCGCCTCTGCTTTCTGTTTTGCTGCTGCTGCGGCTTTTCTTCTTGCTTCATTAACTGCAGCTTTGCCGTTTTTATAACTCTGCACTAAATGCCTTGAAGCAGGGCATGAATAAGCGCAAGACCCGCACTCGATACAGTTCATACCGCCGTGAGCTTCAAAAGTTTCGTAATCGCGTCTTCTTACAGCGTGGTCAAGTAAAGTCGGCTCTAAGTGCATAGGGCAGGCTTCGAGACATTTTCCGCAGCGCAGGCACGCGCTTTCTTCTGCAATATAAGCAAGTTTTGAAGTCAAAGCTAAAATTCCGCTCGTACCTTTAACTACAGGAACATCTATTGAACGCATAGCAAGACCCATCATAGGGCCGCCGCCTATAACTTTCAAAGGTTCTTCCTTAAAATCTCCGCAAGCGTCAATTAATTTTCTTACTGAAATTCCAAGAGGAACTTGTAAATTTTTAGGTTCAACGACAGCGTCGCCGGTTACAGAAACAACTCTTTCAACAACGGGCAAGCCTTCTTCGATAGTTTTGCAGATCTGCCAAGTTGTACGTGTATTCAAGACTATACAGCCGACATCAGCAGGCAGGGCAGGGACTAAAGGAACTTCCTGACCTGTTACGGTTTTTATTAACATTTTTTCCGCGCCTTGAGGATATTTGACTTTGTGAGGCATGATTTTAATCTTGGGATTTTTGTTGTGTTCCGTCATAGTTTTTATAGCTTCGGGCTTGTTGTTCTCGATAGCTATAACTCCTTGAGCATTCGGGAAAATCTCAAGAACATATTGAAGACCTCTGATAATTTCATCGGGGCTTTCAATCATTAAACGGTTATCGCAGCTTAAAAAAGGCTCGCACTCAGCGGCGTTGACGATGACCCAATTAATGACTTTATCTTTAGGCGGAGAAAGTTTTACGTGAGTAGGGAAGCAGGCACCGCCCATACCGACTATACCGGCATTGCGGATTAATTTCACGTACTCTGAAACTTTGGGCTTGTGTCCTAACTCTTCGAGCAGAGACGGAGCCTTTTCATATTTTCCGTCGCTTTCAATGACGATACAGTTTTCGATACTGCCTGCAAGTGTCATTTTCGGAGCGATTTCTTTGACAGTTCCTGAAACTCCTGAATAAATCGGTGCTGAAACGAATGCTTCAGTGTCAGCAATTTTCTGTCCTACTTTTACAGTGTCGCCTTTCTTGACTATTGGAGCACACGGCGCGCCTATATGTTGGGACAATGGATAAACAAACAACTCTCCGGGGTTTTCGGGCATTAATTTTTCTATGGCCTTATTTTCCGTAAGAGCTTTGCCTTCGGGCGGATGCACACCGCCTAAAAACGTCGGCAAGTTCATCGTGATATAAACACTCCCCTCAAATTTTGAAAAAAATTTTTTATTGAATTTTCATAATTATACCCTAAAAAAATTAGAGGTTAGGGATTAGGATTCAGATAACAGCATTTACTTTTCAGCTAAATTCTGAAATATAGTTAAAGAACTTACGTCTTGTAAAAGACCCCTCCGACTCACTTCGTGAGCCACCTCCCCTAATTTAGGGGCGGCAAGTTCAAGAAAAATATTACGCCCCCTGATAAGGGGGAGAGTGGCCAGCTTGCTGGCGAGGGGGTTATATTTTTTAAGTTCTTTTACTATAAAATTTTATTATTCCATGAGTTTTTGAACTGCCTTAGCTCTTTCGAGAGTAGCACGACTAATTCTTGTCATAACGGCTACTTGTCTGTAAGAATGATTTTGCAGTAATTCTAAGGCATGATTTATTTGTTCACGTTTGAATTTTAGGGGACAGTCTTCATGATAGCCGGAGTTTTATTTAGCAACGGTTTTTCCCTCTTGCATTCTCTGGATAATCATATCTCGTTCAAATTCAGCGAAAGACAGCATAATATTTCGGATTAATTTTCCTGTCAGATAGTTGTCAATTATGCCTATGTTCAAAACGTTAATAATTATAGCTAAAAAACTTAAAAAATGTATATAGTAAAAACACTGAATAATTAACA
>CAMVMK010000015.1 GCA_947168585.1 uncultured Fretibacterium sp. | reverse complement strand
CTTCTTCAAGGAGTTCCTGCTCGCTTTTTGTATCGGAGTGAAGAAGCACGAACATCTCATTATTAATTTCAGAAAAAATATCGTAAGCAAGCGAGACTTCCGCGTCCATTTCAGAAGCTGCGGAAGCGACATAAGCTGAGTGTTCGCCTTCGGAAGCAAGAGAAGCCGTAGTTACTTCATTTTCTGACGGATTTTTGAAAATTACAAGGACATCACCCGGCACAGTTTGAGAAGCAAAAGCCGATGAAGCAGATAAAACGATTAAAATAACCGCGAAAATAATTTTTTTCATATAAATAAAAACTCCTTAGTGTGCCCCACTATTTTTAATCGGAGATATTTTTTTCAAGTAATTAAACGAAGCTCCTTTTACATCATTGCGCATACGGAGGTCAAACCATAAATCAGTCTCGCTCCTTGTATCCGTGTGAAATAAAGCCATGATAGTATTATTCTCGATTGAAAGACTGTCATAAATAAAAGATACTTTAGCGTCTAACTCTTCAGCAACTGTTTTAATATATTGAGCATGAAAACCAATATCTTCCGATCCAGAGCCTGGCGATAAAGATTCTTGCGTTACAGGAATATCGGGCGACGGATTATAAAACGTTACAAGGACATCGCCCTTAACTACCTGAGCAGCAAAAGACGTTCCGCAAAAAATTAACACAGCCGATAAAGCAGCTAAAAATATTTTTATTTTCATAAAAAAACCTCCTTAAATTAATATAAAAATTTTATGCCCAGCCTTGTTGAACTTTCTCTATTTGAAGAACGCCGGGAACTTTCACAGCAACTTGATAATGATCCTCGTAAACTATTTCGCCGGGTGTATTTGTATAAACAAGATAATAAGGGTGATTATATCTTTCCAGCAGCCATAAGGCAGGACGGATCATTTTCAACATTTCTTCAGTGTTTTCTGTCTTGAAAAAACATACAACTTTCTCTTGTCTTAAACACGGAGTAGGCCAAGGCAAATTTTCTCTGAACCAGTCGTCAATCTCTCTGAACAAATCAGCGTCTTCTTGTTCCATTTTGTCGTCTTGGATCAGCTGCCAGCACATACTGAAAACTCCTTTTGCGTACATTGTATTTTCAGCAAGTTCAAGACCTTGAATTCTTACATATTTATAGTGCATTTTTTATAAAATTTAGGAGTCAAGAAGCAAGAAGTTTTTTCACTTCCTACTTCCTAATTCCTGCTTGCTTTAATCGGTCCAGTTACGGCACTTTTCAATGGCTTTTTTCCAGCCTGAGTAGGCTTTCTCGCGGTCATCTTCGTCAAGTTCTGGCGTAAATTTATGATCTTGAGCCCAATTTGAGCGGATATCGCCCTCATCTTTCCAAAATCCTACGGCCAAGCCTGCAGCGTAAGAAGCCCCGAGTGCTGTAGTCTCATTGACAACAGGGCGGACAACGTCAGCTCCTAAAATATCGGCTTGAATTTGCATTAATAAATTATTAACGACTGCACCGCCGTCAACTTTAAGAGCGGTTAATTTTTTGCCGGAATCTTTTTCCATTGCTTCAATAACGTCGCGCGTCTGATAGCAAAGGCTTTCAAGAGTTGCACGGATAAAATGCTCCTTGCGGATATAACGGGTCATTCCGACTATTGCGCCGCGTGCTGTCATGTCCCAATAAGGAGCGAAAAGTCCTGAAAATGCCGGAACGAAATACATTCCGCCGGAGTCTTTGACTTTTCCTGCGTAATATTCGCTGACAGGAGCGTCATCAATCATCTTCAAATTATCGCGGAGCCACTGAATAGCCGCGCCCGCTATAGCTATTGAGCCTTCGAGAGCGTAGTAGCATTTTCCGGGTTCGCGTGAATAAAAAGCTGTTGTTAAAAGTCCGTTCTTTGAGGGAATAGGTTTATCGCCGATGTTCATGAGCATGAAGCAGCCTGTTCCGTAAGTGTTCTTGGCCTCGCCTTCACTTAAACAAGCCTGACCGAACAAGGCCGCCTGTTGGTCGCCTAAATCGCCTGCTACAGGAATTTCACCGCCGAAAGGACCGTCTTTCGTAGTTTTGCCGTAAACATAGCTTGACGGCATAATCTTAGGAAGCATTGAAGCCGGGACTTTTAACTCTTTCATCATTTCTTCGTCCCATTGGCATGTGTTAATGTTCATTAAAAGAGTTCTTGAAGCGTTAGAAACGTCAGTAACATGAACACCGCCGTGAACTCCGCCGGTTAAATTCCAGATGAGCCAAGTATCAGTGTTGCCGAATAATAATTCGCCGCGTTCGGCTTTTTCTCTTGCCCCTTCAACGTTGTCAAGAATCCAGCGGATTTTTGTCCCTGAAAAATAAGGATTGATTAAAAGTCCCGTGATGTCTTTGACTTTCCCCTCGCCTTTTTCGTTCTGGCCCCAGCCGGGTTTCTTGAGCCATTCCGAACAAAAATCTTGAGTTCTCGTGCACTGCCAGACGATAGCGTTATAAATCGGTTTGCCCGTAGCTTTGTCCCAAACTACTGTTGTCTCGCGCTGGTTAGTAATTCCGACGGCGGCAATCTCTGACGGGTCAGCCTTAGCCTGAGCCAATGCTCCGCGAATAACGTCCTGAGTTCTGCTCCAAATTTCCATAGCGTTATGTTCGACCCAGCCCGGATGCGGGAAAATCTGCTCATGTTCCATTTGATACGAAGCCGCAGGTCTTCCGTCTTTTGTGAAAAGCATACAACGGGTGCTTGTTGTGCCTTGATCTATTGCTGCTACATATTTTTTCTCTGACATTGAAAAATTCTCCTCCTTTTTTATAAATAAATTAGGAGTTAAGAAGCAAGAAGTTTTTTCACCTCTCACTCCTAACTCCTAATCTCTCACTAATTTACATAATTCCAAACGCTCTGCAGAAGAAGAACGCAACTACTGCGCCGACTATCGGACCTACTACGGGGACTAAAGCATAACCCCAATCGGAACTGCCTTTGCCCGGTATCGGGAGAATAAAGTGAGCGATACGCGGAGCTAAATCTCTTGCAGGGTTCATTGCGTAACCTGTAGGACCGCCGAGAGCAGCACCAAGTCCGTAAATAATTCCTGCTACCATGAACGTACCAATTCCGGGAGTATTAATTCCTACACCTTTCGAGAATACGCACATAATCATTGTAACGAGGAAGAACGTAGCGATTGCTTCAGTTATAAAGTTGCAGCAAAGATTTCTCTTAGCAGGTGCAGTTGCGAAAACTCCGAGCTGTGAAGCAGGGTCTGTGCCCTCCCAAAGATTGAGATATGCAAGCCAAACTAAAACCGCTCCGCAGAAACCGCCGATCATTTGAGCGATAATAATTTGAACAGCCTCGCCCCATGAACCGTAAGTTCCGGCTAAAGTTTTTGCGATTGTTACAGCGGGATTTAAGTCGCCCTGAGCTGATCCCATAGCGTTAGCCGCGAATGCTCCGAGCGCTACAGCCCAAGCCCAGCCCCAGCAGATATGAACCCAGCCTGCACCGTTACCTTTTGAACCTTTTAACGATGCCGCAGCAACGTTGCCGTCTCCGAATACAACAAGGACAAGTGTCCCGAAAAATTCTCCCCATACAGGGCCCGGCGTTAAAAATGCTCCCATTTTTGAATATCCTCCTTTAAGGATTAAAAATTTTTATAAAATATTTTTAGGAAATTGATTAATATTTTAGAACATTATTTTTTTATGTCATTAGAAATTTTGCGGGATTAAATTTTCAGTTTTTTTATAATAAAAAGGAGTCAGGTTTTTTACTTCCTAACTCCTAATGGCTTTTCTTAGCTGTAAAGTCTTTCGACTGCGCCATGAACTTCCTGTAATTTCGGAATGTACTGCTGTCTGTAACGTCCGAAGCAAACGTCCATCTGCTCATAAAACGCTACTGTATCAAGTCCGACAAATCTTTGAGCGATTGCTTCTGAAGTCGGCATGTAACGGATTTCGCCGTCATACATTTTTGTAACAGTTACGCCGCTGACACCCTCGTCAAGGAGAATGACCGCCGCTGCTCCGATCTGTTTGCCGAAGTTTACATCGTAAGCTGAAGTTGCGCCGCTTCTTACGATATGGCTCGGAATAACTTCACGGATTTCAGGAATTTCAAAAACTCCGGGTACATACATTCCGGAAGTCTTCATGAACTGTTTAATCTCCGGGTCTTCTTTCATCATGTTTTCGAGAGTCTCTTTGACGAAACGTCCTGCTCCTGCGAGTTTCGGGTGGCCGAATGAGTCGTTGGCTTTTCCGCCTCCGTCTGAGAATAACTGCCCGTCTTCGCCTCTTACGCCTTCAGCGACAACGATTGTGTAAGTTCCTGCATGAACATCGGAGTTCAAAATTCTTCTAATATAATAATGCTTTAAGTGAGCATAAACGGCGTTGAAATCAACTGGAACTTCAGGGATTAAAATGCAGTCCGCGTCTGCCGCAATGCCGCCTCTGAAAGCTGTGTGTCCGGCGTAACGTCCGAAAACTTCGATGACCATAATTCTATTGTGAGTCGTTCCGGTTGTTTTGAGGTCGTCAACTATGTCAGCGATTTTGTTGATAGCCGAGTCTCCGCCTACTGAATAAGTCTGAAGATCTAAGTCCATTGTCTTAGGAGCGTGGACGCAGGGAATTCCGTGTTCTGAAAGGTCGACAACAACGCTTCCCGTGTCGTCGCCGCCGGAAATAACGAGGCCATCAATGTTATGTTTGCGGAGTCCCATTGAAATTCTGTCGTATTTGTCGGGGTCAGCGATTTTTGAAATTTTTACGCGGCTGTGTCCTGCATCGCTTCCTGCAAACTGTGAATTAACGTGATCGGTGCGTTCTTCGTCAAGTTCGACAAGGTGATCAAAATTCACGAGGTTATAAAGCCCTGCGTAGCCGTTCGGGATTGTGAATGTTCTCATGCCGCGCATTAAAGCAGCTTTTGCCGCGCCTCTAATAACAGCGTTAAGTCCGCCGCAGTCGCCGCCGGAGGTAATGATGCCGATGTTTTTCATTTTCTTTTTATCTTCTGCCAAAATAAAAAACTCCCTTCAAAATTAAAAAAAATAATTCTAAATGTGAATTTATTAATTATACAAGGAATTAAGAAATTTTGAGTTTATTTTTCAGGTTCTAAAACAAAGCCGGGTTCTTTAGCATTTTTCTTACAATTTCATAAGCTTTTGGCGAATTCAACGTGTAGCCATTGCTTTATACGCGAGATTCGTAAAGACGAAACTTGTCGGAGCAAGATTAATCACTTCATTCTTTCGATTTTGAATACGTTTTCCTATTTGAGTACTGAAAAAATTTTTTTCAAGGCTTCAACTTCTCCATCGCTGAATTTATAAATTTTTCCCTGTTCATTAAGTACCGTATCAGCATCGGAATTTTTTACAGCAGGCCACAACAACAAAACCAGCCATAGATTTTTATTCGATGATTTTAGCGTATCAAGAAATTTCATTGCACTTTCAGCGTATTTTTTATATTCTTCCGTTCCGCAAATATCTTTCAAAGCCGGGAAAAAGTAATCAAATACATTGTAATCGTTCAGAACTTTATAGCTTGCGAAGCAATAATCTTTTCCGAACATGCTTGAAAAATGAAATGCAACACTGTAAGGGATCAAGAGTTTCATATATTTCAAAGCATTTTCACGCATCGCTTTTTCAACTCTGTCAGAAAATCTGAAGTTATAGCGGGCCTTAAATCTCAACGCCCTTATTGCTGCAGTCGGATTGTCAGTAAAAAGTATGTCAGGTTCAGCAGGAGATTCAATAATTCCGTCTCTCAAATCGTGCAAGCCTCCCAAAAAGTCGATAATATCGCCTGTATTGAGATCATAATAAAGCGCATTAAACGTTAAGTCTCTTTCAAAAGCGTCATTGCGAAGATTATTGCTGTGAAGTTCTTGGGGATTAAAATCAGGAATATTTTTCAATCCGTAATATGCTGCCGGAATGTTACGCATTTCAGCAAGGTCAATTAATTCATCAGGATATAAAGCAATTCCGTAAGTTATGCCGTCTTGAGCAGGGTGCGTACTGAAATGTTCTTCAAAAATTTTTGCCTGTTCTTGAAATGGAGCGTCAGTTATAATATCGAAATCATTGACTTTTGTGCCGAGAACTAAATCTCTTACAGTACCGCCTACAATATAAGCCTGAAATCCCGCTTTAACTAATTTTTCCACTGCGTCAACGGCATTCGGGGAAATTTTTTCACGTGAAATTTTATGCAGTTTCTCAGGGATTCTTAATTCAGCATAACCGTTTTTTCTGACAAGTTCGTAATTTTCGTCAATTAGTTTATTAATCTCAGGGTTAAGGAAAATCTCTGCCGCATTAACGGTTGAACAAAACGCTAAAATAAAAATTAAAAATAATAATGATAGTTTTCTCATAATTAATTATGTCTCCTCTCCAAGTTCATTATTATCAAAAAGCATCACTGAATATTAATCGATTAATTAATATTATATTATATAAAACTCATCTTTTAATTTAGCCGTTTAAGTCGCAATAAGATTTTCAAAATTATAGCTTTGAATAAAAAATTTTTTCTTTTATATACTTTTATATAGTCTTATATCAAAGTCCATAGGAAATTAACGCATTTTTAAGACCGTTGCGATGGCCGGACATCTAAAAAAGAAGCTCCCGCTTCTATAAGCGGGAGTAGTTCACTTCACGATTAATCCCGGCTTAACTTTTCTTTCCATGATTTTTAAGAGCCTCTTTGCTCGTTACTACTGAAAGATGAAATTTATGAAGATGAACGGAGGTAATCATGCCGATGTTTTTCATTTTCTTTTTATCGTCTGCCAAAATAAAAAACTCCATTTAATCTAAAAAATTTCCCCCATAATTTTTTTGTTCCGAACGTTTCAAATTTTTATTATTAAGTTGTTTGCTCCAAAAGTCGGCGTATAAATAACTTCCTTAGCCATTCGCATAATAATCGCAAGCCCGGCTTCTTTTTCTTTTTCTTCAGGAGTGTTAAGAAATTTATAATACTCCGTGAGATTCAGCGGCTTGCAGTCATCGCGCATACGAATTATTAACTCTTCATTCTTTGCCACTAAGCGGGTATTGATAGTGTGAGGTTTGCCGTTATTAAAGCCATGTGAAGCTAAAAATATTCCCAGCTCTTCAGTAATTAAACCAAAAGTACGGGCACGTTTTTTATCGGCTCCTTGTTCCATTGCGAAAGATATTGCAATTCGTGAAAGCTCTTCGATTTCTTTTTCGGAGTGAGCTATAATTGAAATTTCATTCTCAGGCGGTATTCCGAAACTTCTTGGAAGCAGAAGCATTTTATCGCGAAAATCTTCGGCCTCTTTGTTCATGTAAATATAAAATATTGCGATAAGGCTTAAAACGAGCATGTTAACAACTTTTGCAACCCAAGCACCGCGATAGCCTATAACATTCAAAAGCAAAAAGATAATCGGGACAATACTGCCGCATTCAATCAGGAAGCCATAGAAATTACTAAAGCGGATCCGCTTAACTGCCATGAGATACATACTAAAATTTTTTACGATCGTGTTCAGCGGAAGAGAAAAGCACGAAACCCGGATACACTCAACCGCCAGTATCGATGCAGCTGGGTCGTTGGACTTCATGAAAATTTTTGCAAGCACTTCCGCAAAAACAAAAATTAAAACTGCTACTGCACTTGAAATAATCAATGAATGAACTAAGGCAATTTTCTGTACTTCTTTTAGCGAATTTTTGTCCTCTTCACCGATAAAAATTCCGGAAAATGTAAGAAGATTCGCAGCCGGAGCAGACCAAGCCGAGCGAACATAAACTGTAATCTGTGCAAAGACTCCATATGCCGCGACAAGATAAGGCATTTTTAGAGAAGTAAGGAAATTATTTATCGTCATACCTCCCAATGCGTGACTCCCCCTGTAAATTCCGGAAGATGAACCAAGCTTTAGCATATCGATACAAGTTTTAGCGTTGACTTCCTTCATTGATACATGGAAAGTCGACTTATTTTTTTTATTAAAGAAAAATGAACCCTCAATCAGGAAAGAAACTATATAGCCCAACGAAGTAGCCAGGCCAAGCTCAAACATTCCGCCGTGAAGAATAAAAATTACAAAAGCATCAGCGGCAATATCTACGAACGTCATCATAAAAGAACTTATAACACTTCGCCTGTACTGTCCTTCAAGTTCCAGATAAGGCGCAAGGATTCTTGCCAGTGTCAAAAACGGCAGACCGATAATATAGCCGTAAATATATTGGCATGTCATTATAAAAATATTCGGTTCTCTTACTCCCAGCACAAAACAGACACCATCGGAGAATACAATAATAAAAAAAACTGCTAAAAGTGATATTACCCCCCCCAAACAGCGGCGTTTGAAAAAATTCGATTGGTTTCAACAAGATTTCCAGATCCGAGAAATGGTGCAGTCTTGATTCTCGCGCCGTTAGATATGCTGTTTCCTATCAGGCTTATTAGCATTATCAATGGAGCAACATAGCCCATAACCGTTACGCCGTCCGGCCCGATAAACTGGCTTATGAAAATTAAATCAATCATAGGACCGATTGACTCCGAAGTGTCTGAAAGCCCCCATGCGATTTCTGCTTTAGTGAATAACCTGCTAAGAATTTTATTCTTAACTTTTTCTCCGTAAAGATTTTCCATGATAAAATTTTTTTGCACCTACTTCTAATTTCTTGAACTAATTATTATATAGCAAAATAACAAAACGCCTCCCCTGTTAAGAGAAGCGTAGCTTATTACAAGATTAATTGGTGAGGGGTTAGGGGTTAGGGGTGAGAAAAAACAAGTAGGCCTCCCGCAAAGCGGCGTTAGGAAGAGCGTCAGGCTGCTATTTCACGTAAGACACGGGAATTAATTCCGGCTTAACTTTTCTTTCCATGATTTTTAAGTCGGTATATCCGATTATCACTGAAGCAAGAGCGTCAAAACCGTCAGGAATATCAAGAGCCTTTCGAACATCGGGACGGCCTCTCATAGCTACGACAGTAGTATTAATTCCGCAATGAGCAAGACCGAGTGCAGTTGCTTGAAGTTCCATGTTTTCAATAATCGTACCTACGTCCCAAAATAAATTCACGTTCATTAATTCGGCTTGAGCCTTAGGTGCTTCGGTTTCGTCGTGAATTTTTCCGGAAAGAATTATCCACACAGGAGCATTATAAAGATACGGGCGAGGCATTTTTATAAGTGCGTCAGGAGCTCCGAAAATTTCTGCTGCTGCGTCTTCAGCTAAATTCATAGCCTCTTTACTCGTTACTACAGAAAGATGAAATTTATGAAGATGAACAATCGGAGCTAATAAAGCAGCGTCAAGAATTTTTTGAATATCCTCATCGGACGGCATTTTGTCGTTATATTTCCGCGTTGATACACGGCTGACTAAAACTTTCTCAAATTCCATAATTAATTAGTCCAATTTCATAATAATTTTTTCTTCGAGATTTTTATAACCTTCGGGCGTATGAGTTGAAAGGTAAATCGTCGGGTTATTTTTTACGAAATCGCGGACTCTGTCGAGAGTATCGCGGGCGGCCTCTAAATCTTCAAAGACAATAGAGAGTTTATTTCTTCTTAATGCAGTGTCGTTATAAGTAACATCGCCGTGCATCATGTAATAAACTCCGTCGCTCTCAGCAACAACGATTGAATTTCCCTTAGTGTGTCCGCGAGCCTTGATGAAATAAATTCCGTCAGCGATTTTCTGGCAGTGTTCAAAAATTTTATAAGCTCCGTCAGTATATTCGCAGCGGATAATATTTTCGCCGGTTAATTTCAAAGCGTCAGCATCTTCCGGCCCGATATAAATTTTTGCGTTCGGGAAAGCCTTAAGCATTCCTGTGTGATCGGGGTGTTTGTGAGTTACGAGGATTTTAGTAACCTGTTCAGTCTTATAGCCGAGAGCCTCAAAGCCTGCGAGATAATCATTAACTTTCGTGTAGTCTTTGAAAGGTGTTTCTGGAGAAAGTCCTGTATCGACTAAAATAACTTCTCCGTTCTCCATGTCGATTAAAAAATTCTGAAGACTTGCAGGAAATTTTTCGTCTTTGCTTCCGTCAGCTTTATTTTCTCCGCCGAAAAGAAAATCTCCGGCAAACTCGCCGTTATCGTAAAGTTTTACAACTTTGATTTTCATGAATTTTATCCTCCTCAAAAAAATTTTGATTTTATAAGATTTTATTTTCATGATAAGATTTTCGCAAGAACTAAGTTTTTTAATACTATATAAAAAATTATAAGGAGAGAAAAAAATTTATGACTGAAAAATCTTTATGCCCGTTAAAATTTTTAGCTAAAACTTTCGGCGGCAAATGGAAATTATCTATACTTTGCATTCTTGCAGACGGCCAATCCCGGCGTTACAGCGCGATAAAACGCAGGCTCGGCGATAATATTACTAAAACAATTACTAACACAATGCTCGCTAAATCTTTAAGAGAACTTGAAGCAGACGGAATGATTAACAGAAAAGAATATGATGAAAAAATTTTGCACGTGGAATATTCATTGACTGAGCGCGGCAAAAGAGCTTTGCCAATGCTAACTGCGGCGGCTGAATGGGCAGTAAACGAAATGAATTTTGAAAAATTAAATCCCCGTTGTGAGAATTGTTATAGTAAATGAATTTGAAGCACTTAAAATTTTATCTGCGATTTTTTATTTTGAAATTTATATCTGAAAAAAGTTTTAATTACTAAAAAATTTGAATGTTTTTGTTGTGGCAAAAGTTGTGGCAAAAAATTTTTTTCTCTTAATTTTGGGGGAATCTCTTGAAATTTATTTATTTTATCATAATCGCAAGTTCTTAAGTAAAAATTTGCAAGGCTTAAAAGTTAATAATAGTTAAAATTTCAGATATTCATCTAAGTAGAATAATTCATGACCTTTTCATAATTCGCGGATAAAATACCCCGTGTTAAAAAAATTTAATTCGGAGGTTATTTTTTATTATGAGTAAAAAATTTTTAGCGTGTTCACTCGCGCTTGCATTAATAATTTCGTTAGCAGCAGGAGCATTCGCTGCGACTTCGCCTTTTGTACCGATCGTTAAAAATGCTTCGCCTGCTGTCGTTAATATCGATGTAGAAAAAGTTCAGACGAGATCTTTCTCGCCTTTCCCGTTCGATGACGATCCGATTTTCAAAAGATTTTTCGGCGATGCTTTCAAAGATTTCACGCGCTCTGTTCCTATGAAAGGACGCGGCTCCGGTTTTATTGTCTCGAAAGAGGGTTTAATTCTCACTAATAATCATGTTGTTGACGGAGTAGATAAAATTTCTGTTTCAGTTGTTCTCTCGGACGGAAACAAAAAAACTTATTCCGCGACTGTCAAAGGCAGCGATCCTGCTTATGATTTAGCAGTGATTAAAATCGAACCTGACGAAGATTTGCCCGTTCTTGAATTAGGCGACTCTGACGCTCTTGAGGTCGGCGAATGGGTTATAGCTATCGGAAATCCTTACGGCTTTGAACATTCTGTAACAGTCGGAGTAATTTCAGCGAAGAACAGAAGTATTCACGCTCAGGATGTTAATTTTGATGATTTCCTTCAGACTGACGCGGCAATCAACCCGGGCAACTCCGGCGGACCGTTATTAGACATGGACGGAAAAGTTATAGGCATTAATACTGCTATCGTTCCTTATGCTCAGGGCTTAGGCTTCGCAATTCCTGTCAATAAAGCTAAAGAAATTATGGGCGATTTAGTTTCTTACGGCCATGTTAAACGCGGCTGGCTCGGAGTTTCCGTCAGAAATATCACGCCGGAAATGGCTAAGGCTTACAAAGTCGGCGGCGAAAACGGCGCAATGATTAACGATGTCTTCAAAGGCGACCCCGCTGACAAAGCAGGACTTAAACGCGGAGATGTTATCGTTGAACTTAACGGAGCAAAAATCAAAGACTCAAGCGATTTCGTCAACAAAGTCAGAACTCTTGCGCCCGGCTCTATCGCTAAAATCGCAGTTGTCCGCAAAGGCAAGCACATGAACTTCAACGTTAAATTAGGCGAACGCCCCAACACTGTTGACGGCAGGCCAAGCACTAAGAGCGAAAATAATGATATTTCCGAAGGCAGCGATGCGTTAAAAGATTTCGGAATAGCTAAAGTCGAAAAAATCACGGACTCTTTGAGACGCGCCTATAAAATTAACTCAAACAGTGAGGGCCTCGTTATTACGAAACTCGACAGAAATTCAAAGGCAAGCACTGACGGCGAAATCCGCGAGGGAGATTTATTAATTGAAGTCAACGGACAGGAAGTTAAAGCTCCCGAAGATATTAAAAAAGCTGTCGGCAACGATGAGTCAATCGTTTTAATGATTGAGCGCGACGGTTCAACTTATTTCATCATGGCAAGCAAAAATTAATTTTAATTAAAAATTAAACTTTCAACTAAAAAATTACGATTGAGAAATTAGGGAGAAAAATTTTCCTGACTTCTCAATTTTTTTTATTTTATAAGCGAGTATAATAAATTTAATAATTAATTTTACGGAGGGAGTTTTTTATTTGCCGAAATATATTTGTATTCATGGACATTTTTATCAGCCGCCGAGAGAAAATCCCTGGCTTGAAACGGTAGATATTCAAGAGTCCGCCGCTCCGTGGCATGACTGGAACGCAAGAATTTCAGCAGAATGTTACAGCAGGAACGCCGCCTCAAGAATATTAAATGATCAGGGATTTATTAAAAAAATTTGCAATAATTATTCTCGAATGAGTTTTAATATCGGGCCGACTCTTTTAACATGGCTCGAAGATAATGATCCTTTATGTTACAACGCAATTTTAGAAGCCGATGCTGAAGGCCAAAAAAGATTTTCGGGACACGGCCCGGCTCTTGCCCAAGTTTACAATCATCTTATTATGCCGCTTGCAACGCGGCGCGACAAAGAAACTCAAGTTAAATGGGGTTTAGCTGACTTTGAAAAAAGATTTAAGCGCAAACCCGAAGGAATGTGGCTCGCTGAGTGTGCAGTCGACACAGAAACTCTCGAAGTTTTAGCAGAAAACGGAATTTTATTCACTGTTCTTTCTCCTTATCAAGCTGACTCTGTCCGTATTCAAGGCTGGGGAGGCTGGCAGGACGTTAAAGGAGGCCGCGTAGACTCCCGTCAGTCTTATGTCTGTAATTTACCGTCAGGCCGTAAAATGAATTTATTTTTCTATGACGGAGTTTTATCGCAAAAAATAGCTTTCGGAGGTCTGCTCGATGACGGCGGAGAATTTGCCCGCGAATTAATCGAAGCTAACCCCGCTCACGGCAGGCCGGTTTTGACGCATATTGCTACGGACGGCGAGTCTTACGGACATCATCATCAGCACGGCGATATGGCCTTAGCTTATTGTCTTGAATGTATAGACAGCTCTGCTGAAGCTCAATTAACTGTCTACGGCGAATATCTTTCGTTTTATCCTCCCGAATGTGAAGTTAAAATTATAGAAAATTCTTCATGGAGTTGTGCTCACGGTATAGAACGCTGGCGGAGCGACTGCTCATGCGGAGACGGAACTCCGGGTTATCATCATAGATGGCGCAAACCTTTAAGAGAAGCCCTTAATCACCTGCGCGACAGACTGGGAGATTTATACGAAACGAGCGATGCTTTTATTGACCCTTGGAAAGCAAGAGACGAATATATTAATGTAATTCTTGACCGCAGTGAAGATAATGTTAATAAATTTTTACGCAGACATCTTTCAGGAAAACTCGATAAATTAGAAAAAGTCCGCGCCCTTGAACTTTTAGAAATGGAAAGAAATTCGCTCTTAATGTTCACGTCATGCGGCTGGTTTTTTGACGAAATTTCAAGAATTGAGCCCGTTCAAATTATGCGTTATGCCGCCCGCGCTATCGAACTTGCAAAAGAACTTTTTAATATTGATTTAGAGCCTCCGTTTTTGAAATTATTAGCTGAAGCCCCGAGTAACGTCCCGGAACTTCAGGACGGCGCGAAAATTTACGAGTTAAGAGCCAAACAGGGACGAGTTGACTTAAAGCAAATGGCCGCTTATTACGGGATTACTTCTTTATTGAAAGATTTTCATTATGAATTTTCCGAAGGCTGCTGGGATATGTCAGGAAGCACCACGCCTATTGAAAACGCAGCGAAAACTTTTTCAGCGGGAAAAGTTCACGTCCGTTCAAATATAACGAATATTGAGGGCGATTTTATTTTTGCTGTTAAATACAGCGGAGGAACGCCGTTAATTTCCTGCGGAATTTGCGAAACTAATTCGGAAGAACCTTTAACTATAAATGAAGCTGAAGAACTTTATAAATTATTTGAGAGCGAAGACGATAAATTATTATATTCAAAGTTCGGTTATGACCAGTATACTCTGAATAATATCCCGACAAATTCAAGATACAGGCTTATCAATGAACTTTTGAGGCAGGACATCAGCAGCCTTGAAAATATGATGACAAAAATCGTAATGAATTATGATCAGCTGCTCGAATATTTGACTCTGCTCGGAGCAAAACCGCCTGCAATTCTCAGTGCTGCTGCAGAATTTACATTAACGTCTTCAATAGTGAAACGTCTCGAAGATCATTATCCTGACTTGGCCGGAATAAAACGGGATTTTGAGATTGCTAAATTTTGGCAGGTTGAGCCGGACGAATCTCAAATTAGAATTGCTTTTTCTGATTCAATGACGGAAATGCTTACGAGTTTATGCTTGGGCGGTCTCGAAATGAAGACGATTAAAGATTTGAATGAATTGCTTGCTTTGTTCAACGAAAAATTTGAATGGCATTTAAGCCTTTATGACGCTCAGAATTTATATTACGAGTTAAGAAAACGTTACATGAAGACCGTAAAAAAAGAAACTCAGGAACTTCGTGAAGCTCTGTGGAAGTTAGGACACGCCCTGAAATTTTCTGACGAGTTATTACCGCCGAAGTAAATTTTTTAAGGAGAAAATTTTTCATGCGTCTCGATAAATTTTTGAAATTAGCACGGCTCGTTAAACGCCGTACAATCGCTCAAGAAATGATTGAACACGGAGCAGTTCGACTCGAAGGCCGCGAATGTAAACCTTCAAGTGAAGTCCGCGAGGGAAATATAATTGAAATCGCGTATATTAACCGCGTTTTGAAAGTCAAAGTTACATGCGCCGATGAAGCAATTTTGAAACGCCCGAAAACTATTTCTTGGGAACAACTTGACGAACGTCCGGTTAAACCTGACGAAAATCCTTTTGAAAGTTAGGAGTTAGGGATTTTTTTTCGTTCCTACTTCCTAATTGTTTTTAATGTATAATAAAAGCTGATTATAAAAAAAATTTATCAGGAGGTTTTTTTCAATGGCATCAATTATTGGCATTCATGCCCGTGAAATTCTTGACTCAAGAGGAAATCCTACACTCGAAGCAGATGTATATCTCGAAGACGGTTCAATGGGCCGCGCTGCCGTTCCTTCAGGAGCGTCAACAGGCGTTCATGAAGCATTAGAACTCCGCGACAAAGAGGCTCGTTACAACGGCAAAGGCGTTCAGCACGCTGTCGAAAACGTAAACGAGAAAATCGCTCCCGAAATTTTAGGAATGGACGCTGACGATCAGGGCGCACTCGATAGGGCTATGATTGCTCTTGACGGAACAGAAGGAAAATCAAAATTAGGCGCAAACGCTTTACTCGGCGTATCAATGGCCAACGCCCGTGCAGCGGCTGAATCACACGGTCTTCCGCTTTATGCCTGGCTCGGCGGAATCGGCGGCTACTTGCTCCCGACACCTATGATGAACGTAATTAACGGCGGTGCTCACGCTGACAGCACTGTAGATTTTCAGGAGTTTATGATTGTTCCTCATAATTCAAAGTCATTCACTGAGGCTTTAAGAATGGGCGCGGAAGTTTATCACGCTTTGAAGAGCTGCGTTAAAGGACGCGGATATTCGACCGGCGTAGGCGATGAGGGCGGTTTTGCTCCTAACCTTAAAGACAACAGAGAAGCCCTTGACTTATTAATGGAAGCCGTAAACAAAGCAGGTTACACACCCGGCACTGATGTAAGTTTTGCGCTTGACGTTGCGTCATCAGAATTTTTCAACACCGAGAAAAATAAATATATCTTCACCAAGAGCGGCGGAGCTGAATATACTTCAGGCGAACTTGTTAAACTCTATGAAGATTTAGTCGCAAATTACCCCGTTATTTCAATCGAAGACGGCTGTGCTGAAGACGACTGGGAGGGCTGGGCAAATCTCACAGCTTCACTCGGCAAAAAAATTCAGCTTGTCGGTGATGATTTATTCGTAACTAATCCGAAAATTCTTGAGCGCGGAATTTCTCAGGGAATTGCTAACGCTGTTCTCGTAAAATTAAATCAGATCGGAACAGTCAGCGAGACAATGCAGGTCATTCAGATGGCTGCTGATGCAGGTTACGCGGCTGTAGTTTCCCACCGCAGCGGCGAGACTGCAGACACTTTTATTGCCGATTTAGCAGTTGCTACACGCGCAGGCCAGATTAAGACCGGAAGCATTGCCCGTACAGACAGAATTGCGAAATACAACCAGCTTCTTAGAATTGAAGAAGAACTTGCAGACACAGCGAAATACGCAGGTCTTTCAAAGTATTCGCCTATGTGGAAGTAAGAAAAACAATTAGGAGTTAGGAATGAGGAATTAGGAATTATTTTCCTTTTTCCTCACTAAATTTTTTAATAAAGGGGAATTTTTTTAATATGGCTGAAGCAACAACAGCAGTAAATCCGTGCGGAGGTTCAGCACCGTCAGGTTCAGGCGGCGGAGCGTCAGGAACTCCGGGAGCAGAAGGTGCGACTCAGGGCGGACTTATGGGAATGTTTTTCCCGTTAATAATTTTTGTTTTGATTTTTTATTTCTTTATCATAAGACCTCAAAGAAAGCGCGATAAACAGCACAGCAACATGATAGCGGGGATAAATCGCGGCGATCAAATTGTAACTATAGGCGGCTTTTTAGGAACTGTCCGCGAAGTCCGCGATGATACTTTCCAGATTGAAATCGCTGAAGGAGTCCGCGTCAGAATCTTAAAATCTGCTGTCCAAACTAAACGCGCTAACACTTCAAATAATGAAAATAATCAGGGGGCAGCATCTTAATTATGAACCGTAATGACAAATTACGCCTCTTAATAGTTTTTATCGTAGTTGTAGGGGCGTTAGTTTTTGCGTGGCTCGAAAAGGACAGCCTTAACTTAGGGCTTGACCTCAAGGGCGGCGCTCATATAGTTTTACAGGCTAAGGATACTCCGGAAAATCCTTTGCGTGATGACAGCATTGACAGATTATTAGCAGTCTTGCGCAACCGTATTGACCAGTACGGTGTCGCCGAGCCTATTATTCAGAAAAGTGGCACAGATAGAATTATTGTAGACTTGCCCGGTATCCAAGACCCTGCGGCAGCTCTCGAATTAATCGGACGTACTGCTCAAATGGATTTCCGCGAAGTTTTAGCAGCAACAGGGCAAAATTTACCGATTGAACCTCAGCGCAGAAATTATGACAGCGATATTCAATTTGTAGAGGCTCAGGAACGTTGGAAAAATGAAATAGCAAGATTAAGCAACGCGAGCGCGGATTTAGTTGCACGTTCAAAAAATACGCCCGACTCAATCGTTGCTCCGGGTGAAGAAGAAGGGACATTTTATTTATTAGGGCCTGTAGTTCTTTCCGGCAAAGATTTAATTAACGCTCAAATGAACCCCGACAGCTTAGGCAGAATGGGAGTTTCACTCGAATTTAATTCCGAAGGCGCGAGATTATTTGAAGAAGCTACGGCGCGAATGATTGGCAAACAATTAGCAATCGTTCTTGATAACGTTGTAATTTCCGCTCCTGTAGTTCAAGATAGAATTGCGGGCGGACATGCTCAAATTACAGGAAGATTTACAGCTGAAGAGGCCGGAAGACTTGCGATTATGCTTAAGGCCGGTGCTCTGCCTGTTGCAGTCGAAATCGCTGAAAACAGATCCGTAGGCCCCAGCTTAGGTGCTGACTCAGTTCGTCAAGGACTTGAAGCAGGCTTATTCGGCGCGGCTATGGTTTTAGTTTTCATGTTAATTTTCTATCAGTTTAGAGGACTTGCTGCGGATTTGGCTCTTGCGGTTACGATTTTATTAATTTTCGCAGGATTAATCGCTTTCAACGCGACATTAACATTGCCCGGTATCGCAGGAATTATTTTGACGCTTGGAATGGCTGTTGACGGAAACGTTTTAATTTACGAAAGAATAAGAGAAGAACGCAACGCCGGTAAAACTCCTATGGCTGCTCTTGACGCAGGATTTAGAAAGGCTCTTGTAACGATTTTAGACAGTAACATCACGACTTTAATCGCTGCTTTAGTTTTATTCTATTTCGGCTCAGGTTCAGTACGCGGTTTCGGCGTAACTCTTTCAGTAGGACTTGTAGCGAGCGTTTTCGCTAACGTTGTAGTAACGCGCGCAATTTTACAATTATTTATCAGGCGCGGAAAGGAGATCGTAAGGGGATGAGCATTATGAATTTTAATTTTAATTTCATGAAAATTAGAAAACTCGCTCTTACTATCAGCCTTGTGTTTGTTATTGCGAGCGTTGTTTTACTTTTAACACGCGGCCTCAATCTTGGAATTGATTTCACCGGTGGCAACGTCATTCAAGTTGAATTTGAAAAACGTCCTGAAGTTGCACACGTCCGCGAAGTAATTTCAAAAATCGTAGCTAAAGGCGCAATGATTCAGAATTTCGGCGAAAAAGGAATTATTATCCGTACCAATGAAGACACTGAAGAAAGCCGTACAGCAGTCATTAAAGCCTTAAACGCTGCTTATTCTGATGCAAAAGTTACGGGCTTTGAAAAGGTCGGCCCTGTTGTCGGAGGCGAGTTAAGAAGACAGGCTATAATCGGAACAACGATAGCTTTAATTGCTATTTTGATTTATATCACGTTGCGCTTCCAGTTTAGATTTGCAGTCGTCAGCGTTGTGCCGTTAGTCCATGACGTTTTAATCGCTCTCGGATTTTTCAGCGTTACTCAAATGGAAATAAGTTCGTCATTTATCGCGGCGATTTTAACTATAGTCGGTTATTCGTTGAACAATACGATTATTATTCTCGATAGAATCCGCGAAAATTGGGGCAGTCTTTCAAGAAAAGGCATCGTGAATTTAGTAAACGAAGCATTAAATCAGACATTAGGCCGAACAATTAACACGACACTTACAACTTTATTCCCTGTTCTTGCGCTTTGTATATGGGGCGGACCTGTGCTCGGAGCTTTCAGCTATGCAATGTTAGTCGGCATTATCGCCGGAACTTGGAGTTCAATGTTCGTAGCTACGGGACTGCTTTGCGAGTGGCAAGGGAAAAAATAATTTTTAATTTCTAAATTTCATAAAATTTTGAGATAATAAGCCGGAAAAAATTTCAAAAAAATTTCCGGTTTTATTTTTATAGAGAAAGGGACGAATTTATAAATAAATGTCAATAAGCTATCAGCATATCCGAAACGCAACTGCGAAGATTAATTATTCCGGCGTTATTTTTCTTATTGATCCGTTTTTAGCAAAGAAAGAAACTTATCCCGGTTTTAAGGGAACTCCTAATTCTGAAAAAAGAATCCCGTTAATCGATTTGCCTGAAACGATTGAAGAGGTAGTGAAAAATATTGACGCTGTAATTTTAACTCATACTCATCTCGATCACTGGGACGAAGCAGCCGCTGAAATTTTGCCGAAAGATATTCCGTTTTTTGTTCAGAACGCAGGCGACGCGAGAATAATCCGTGAACAAGGTTTCAAAAATGTTATGGTTATCGGGAAAAATACGCCTTTCAAAAATATAAAAATTTCAAAGACTGACGGACAGCACGGCCCTGACGCTTTATATTCTGTTCCTGCTGTCGCTGAATTTTCGGGCGAAGCTATGGGATTTATTTTAGAAGCTGACGGCGAAAAAACTTTTTACCTTGTCGGAGATACAATTTGGCACCCTTACGTTGAAATCGCTCTTGCAAGATATAAGCCCGACATTATCGCAATGAATACCGGCTATGCTATGTTCAACGGTGTTGACGGAGGTTTAATAATGGGCAAAGACGATATTTTGAAAATGTATAAGACAATGCCAGAAGCAAAAATAATTGCCGTTCATATGGACGCAGTTAATCACACAATGACATCAAGCGATGATATAAGAAAATTTATTCAAGAAAATAAACTTGAAGATAGAGTTTTTGTGCCTCGTGAGGGCGAAATTTTGAATTTTTAAGAGAAGAGATAGAAAAAATGTTTAACGGAAAAAAAATCGCTGTCCTTTGCGGCGGCGACGGTCAAGAACGTGAAGTTTCACTCCGAAGCGGCGCGGCTGTCTGCACGGCTCTGAACGAAGCAGGCTTTGACGCTGCTATGATAGATTTGAAATCAATGAACGAAATAGAAAAAATTAAAGATTTTGAGGGAGTTTTTATCGCTATGCACGGCGATTGGGGCGAAGGCGGCGACTTGCAGGCTAAATTAGAAGCTATGAAAATTCCTTTCACCGGTTCAGGCTCAAAGGCGAGTGCTCTCGCTATGAATAAAATAAAAGCCTGTGAACTCTTCAAAGCTAACGGAATAAAAATCCCCGACGGTCTCGTATGGTCGGGCGACTGCGAAAAAATTTTCTCTGCTCTTGGCCGCGATATAGTTGTAAAACCAAGTTCAGGTGGAAGCACTGTCGGAATTACAATCTTAAAAAATTCAACGCCCGAAGATTTAATTAAGGCCGTTAAAGTTGCTCAGGAAAGTTACGAGGGCGAAGTCTTAATCGAAAAATATATTGACGGACGCGAAATTACTGCGGCAGTTTGGGAAAAAGACGGAAAAATAGAAGCCTTGCCGTTAATCGAGATAGTTCCTCATCAAGGTTTTTACGATTACAAAAATAAATATACTAAAGGCGCAACAGAATATATCGTCCCTGCTAAAATTGACGAAAAAGACGCAAAAATAATTTCAGATATGGCCGTCAAGGCTCATGAAGTTTTAGGCTGCTCAGGTTACAGCCGTTCGGATTTCAGGCTCTCAAAAGACGGCGCTTATATTCTTGAAGTCAACACGGCTCCCGGAATGACAGCTACAAGCCTCGTGCCAAAGGCTGCCGCTGCTGTCGGTGTATCAATGCCGGGGTTCGTGAAGATGATTATGTTAAAAGCAAGTAGGAATTAGGAATTAGGAAGTAGGAGGTAGGAAGTTTTTTTAATTTCTTGCCTTTTATTAATAAAAAATTTTTAAGGAGGATTTTTAGCAATGAAAATGACATTTCGCTGGTACGGAAGCAAAGCCGACCCGATCCCTTTGAAGTATGTCAAGCAGATTCCCGGAATGACCGGTTTAATGGGCTTACTTGACAAGGCCGCCGGAGTCGTTTGGGAAGAAGACGAGATTAAAGCCCTCGTTGATGAAGTTCACGCCGCCGGACTCGAACTTGAAGTTATCGAGAGCGTCAACGTTCATGAAGACATTAAAACAGGTTTGCCCTCACGCGATGAATACATTGAAAATTATATTAAATGTATCCGCAACTTGGCCAAGTACGGCGTAAAAGTTATCATTTATAACTTCATGCCCGTTTTCGACTGGCTCAGAACAGATTTAGCGCGCGTTATCCCTGAAGACGGCTCGAACAGTCTTTATTTTGACGAAAAAGATTTAGGCGCAATGGGGCCTCTCGAAATCGTCAAGAAAACTGCAGAAGAATCTCACGGCTTCACTCTCCCGGGCTGGGAACCTGAAAGACTTGCTCTCCTCGAAACAACCTTGAAGCAGTATGAGGGCATGACCCCTGACATGTTACGAAAAAATTATAAATATTTCCTTGACGCTGTTATACCCGTCTGTGAAGAAGTCGGCGTTAGAATGGCCTGCCACCCTGATGACCCCGCTTGGCCGATCTTTGGACTTCCGAGAATTGCTCACAGCCAGGACGATTATGACAAGATTATTAAACTTCATGACTCTCCGGCTAACACTGTATGCCTTTGCACAGGTTCATTCGGTTCAAATCCCGATAATGATGTCCCTGCTGTAATCCGTCATTTCGGAAGCATGAACAGAATAGGCGCAATGCACGTCCGCAACGTAAAATTCTTAGGGCATCACCATTTTAGAGAAGCCTCGCATTTATCATCAACGGGCGATTTAGATATGTACGCAATTATGAAAGCAATTTACGACACTTGCCCGGATACTTACGTCAGACCCGATCACGGCAGAATGATTTGGGAAGAAGCAGACGGAAAAAGACAGGCCCGCCCGGGTTACGGACTTTATGACAGGGCTTTAGGAGCGGCGTATATCAACGGTCTTTGGGAAGCAATCGAAAAAGGAGAAAAGAAATAATGAAATTAAGTTTCAACGGTATTTTTAATGCGCAAGATAAAAGCGCGTGGGAGAAAGCAGGCGTTGCTCTTCCTAAATACGACTGGAAGAAAATGTGCGACGCTACAGCAAAAAATCCTATCTGGATTCATTTCGGAGCAGGAAATATTTTCAGAGGTTTTATCGCAGGACTTCAGAATAAATTATTGAATGAGGGACTTGCTGATAAAGGAATTATCGCTGCTGAAACTTTCGATTACGAAATCATTGACAAAATTTACGAGCCTCACGACAGCATGACTTTAATGGTCAGCCTCAAGCCGGACGGAAATTTAGACAAAGAAGTCATAGCCTCAATAGCCTGCGGAATTAAAGCTAATAGCGCAAGCGAAAAAGATTGGGAAGCCCTCAAAAAGATTTTCGTAAATCCTTCGCTTCAAATGGTAAGCTACACAATCACTGAAAAAGGTTATGCCTTACGCGACATGAAAGGCGAGTTAATGCCCGTTGTTGTTGAAGATTTCAAAAAAGGCCCTGACGCTCCTAAGCACGCTATGAGTATCACGGCGGCTTTATTATTTGAAAGATTTAGAGCCGGAGCAAAACCCATTGCTGTAGTAAGCATGGATAACTGCAGCCATAACGGCGAAAAATTACGCGCAAGTATTCTTGAAGTTGCCAAAGAATGGGAGAAAAATTCTTTTGTCGATAAAGAGTTCGTAGCTTGGCTTTCTGATGAAAATCAAGTCAGCTTCCCGTGGTCGATGATTGATAAAATCACTCCGCGCCCTGCCGACTCAGTTAAGAACGAATTAATAAAGCTCGGCGTTGAAGAAATGGAGCCCGTTATTACGTCAAGAAAAACTTTTATCGCTCCTTTCGTAAATGCTGAAGTCCCTCAATATTTAGTCGTTGAAGACAGATTCCCGAACGGAAGACCCGCACTCGAAAAAGCCGGAGTTTATATGACTGACCGCGATACAGTCAACAAAACTGAACGCATGAAAGTTACAACGTGCCTTAATCCTTTACACACGGGTCTTGCTGTTTTCGGCTGCATGTTAGGCTATCAGAAAATCGCTGACGAAATGAAAGACTCTGATTTAGTCGCTCTCGTTAAGAAAGTCGGCTACGTTGAAGGCTTGCCGGTCGTTACAAATCCGGGAATTTTAGACCCGAAAAAATTTATTGATGAAGTCATTGAGCAGAGACTTCCTAATCCTTTCATGCCCGACACACCGCAGAGAATTGCAACTGATACAAGCCAAAAAATTCCTGTACGTTTCGGCGAAACTCTCAAGAGTTACAAAGCTGACCCGAAACTTGACGCTGCTTCGTTAAAAGCTATTCCGTTAGTTCTTGCTGCATGGCTTAGATATTTGCTTGCTATTGATGATAACGGCAAAGCTATTGAAGTCAGTGCCGACCCTATGCTCGCTCAGCTGCAGGGCGACTTGAAAGCCGTTAAATTCGGACAGCCTGACAGCGCAAACGGAGTATTAAAGCCGATTTTAAGCAACGCTAATATCTTCGGTGTTGACCTTTACGAAATCGGACTTGCCGCTAAAGTCGAAGAAATTTTCAAGTTCATGCTCACAGCCGGAAACGTCAGAGCAGCTTTGAAAAAATATTTATAGAAATTTTTTGACCGTCGTTTATAAATTTAAGCGGCGGTTTTTTTATAATTTTTGTGGGAGGGTAATTTTTTATGGCATTATTCGCGCAGGATAAAAATTTAGCTATGGAACTCGTACGCTCTGCTGAAGCCGCAGTAATGGCCTCAGGACGCTGGTTCGGTCTCGGTGATAAAAACGAAGTCGACCGCGCCGCCGTTGAAGCTATGCGCTATGTTCTTCACGGTGTCGAAATGAAAGGCACTGTCGTAATCGGTGAGGGAGAAAAAGATGAAGCTCCGATGCTTTTTAACGGCGAAGAAGTCGGAACAGGGCAGGGGCCCGAAATGGATATTGCTGTAGATCCTATTGACGGTACAAGATTAATGGCTCAAGGCCAAGACGGTGCTATAAGTGTCATCGCTGCTGCTCCGCGAGGCTCAATGTTCAGCCCGGAAAATTTATTTTATCTGAACAAAATCGTAACAGGCCCGGAAGCCGCAGGTTATATCGATATTCAAGCCCCTGTTGAGTTCAACGTCAGAATAGTTGCAAAAGCTAAAGGCAAAGCAATTCATGAAACTACTGTAGTAATGCTCGACAGACCCCGAAACCGCGAAATTTTAGAAAAAGTCCGCGCTATGGGAGCAAGAATTAGATTAATCGGAGACGGCGATGTAGCAGGCGCGTTAATGACCTCACTTCCGGGACGAGAAACAGCAGATTTATTATTAGGTATCGGCGGCTCTCCCGAAGCTGTAATAACTGCGTGCGCTATGAAATGTTTAGGTGCTAATATGCAGTGTCAGCCCTATTTTAGAAATGAAGAAGACGAACAGAGAGCTAAAGAACGCGGCCTTACTAAAGATACAATTTTAACGATTGACGATTTAGTTAAGAGCGATAACGTTTTCTTCGCGGCGGCCGGAGGCTCGGACGGAGATTTATTAAAAGGCGTTCACTATCACGGAGCACACATTGCTACAAATTCTCTTTGCATGAGAAGCAGTTCCGGCACAATTAGATTTATTGAGGCTATACACTCTCAGAAAAAATTAATCGAGATGGGCGGCAATATCGCTTACGACCCTAACGTCAAAGAGGAGCTGGGCTTATAATGCACATTATCGGCGCACTTACAGAATGGCTCGTGAACACAATAGGCAGCATGGGCTACACCGGAATAATTTCGCTGATGTTTCTTGAGTCGTCCTTCTTTCCATTCCCAAGTGAAGTTGTAATGCCGCCTGCCGGTTATCTTGCATGGAAGGGCGAAATGTCTTTAACTCTCGTTTTGCTTTCAGGCATAGCCGGAAGTCTTTTGGGTGCGCTATTTAATTATTGGGTAGCTGTGAAATTAGGGCGGCCTTTTCTGCTTCGTTACGGAAAATATTTTTTTGTATCTAAAGAATCTATCGATAAAGCTGACGAATTTTTTTCTAAGCACGGCCACGTCAGCACTCTAATAGGAAGATTATTGCCCGTAATCCGTCAATATATTTCACTTCCTGCAGGAATTGCACGAATGCCCATGAAAACTTTTATGCTTTTTACGACAATCGGCGCAGGCTCGTGGGTAATAGTTTTAACTTTTGCGGGATATTTGCTCGGCGAACATCAAGATTTATTAAAAGAATATCTGCATATAATAACGCTCGGCTGTGTTGCAATAGCTTTAATAATCGGAGGCGGCTATTATTTATTCTTAAAGAGGCGTAAAAAATCATGAGCGGAGTTTTAGGCGTAACTCTGCGGGGAATGGAAGCTCTTCCCGTTGAAGTTGAAGTTGAGATAACGGGAGGGCTTTTTGCAATTTCTATTGTCGGTATGCCTGACGTTGCAGTCCGTGAATCTAAAGAAAGAGTCCGGGCTGCTTTGCGTTCTTTGGGCTTGACGTTAAAAGGCCGCGTTTCTGTTAATCTTGCTCCGGCTGATATTCCGAAAGAGGGCGCACTTTTAGATTTGCCTATAGCCTTAGGAATGATGAAGACGCTCGGAGTTCTTTCAAATTGTCCGAATGCTTTATATATGGGAGAACTTGCTCTTGACGGAAGATTAAGAAGAGTTCGCGGTGCAGTTCCGGCGGCGTTTTTAGCAAGAAAATTAAATCTTCCTCTTTACGTTCCGACTGAAAACGCTGAAGAAGTTGCTTTAGTTCAGGGAGTTGAAGCCTACTGCGCGGACAGTTTGAGCGAACTTGCAATGATGCTGACAGGAGCAGAAGAGCCCCGCCCCGTTCCTCCTGCTGTTATCCCGGATATTAAACCCGTTGCCGACCCTGATTTTGCTGACATTAAAGGACAGGCCGCTGCCCGCCGTGCTGCTGAAATTGCTGCTGCAGGCCATCATAATTTATTATTAGTAGGCTCGCCGGGAAGCGGAAAAACTTTAATTGCTAAAGCTATAGCAGGAATTTTGCCGCCGTTGACTGATGAAGAATTAGTTGAGACTCTTTTAGTCCGCAGTACTCTCGGAATGGATACGAAACCGACACGCGAAAGACCTTTCAGAACTATACACTTTACGGCAAGCACCGTATCAATTTGCGGAGGCGGAAATAATTTAAGGCCGGGCGAAGTTTCTTTAGCTCATCGAGGCGTTTTATTTTTAGACGAGTATACAGAATTTAGGCGCGATTTAACTGAAAGTTTGCGTGCTCCGATTGAAGACGGTTTTATAAGTATCAGCCGTTCAGCCGGGACAGTTACATACCCTTCGAGAGTTTTATTAGTTTTAGCGGCTAACCCGTGCGCCTGCGGGTATTTCGGCGACCCTGTAGTGCCTTGTAAATGTTCGGCTTTAGATCTTGAAAGATATAAACGCAAACTTTCCGGACCTATCATGGACAGAATAGATTTACAAATTCATGTGCCTCGTTTAACGCCGGAAGAATTATTATCGTTCTCGAATAATAAAGAAAATCCGCCGGAATCGAGTGCAATTATCCGCGAAAGAGTTATCAAAGCCCGAAAAATTCAGCAGGAACGATGGCGCGAATATAATTTAGTCTGCAACGCTGAACTTCCTGAAAAATTAGTTAAACGCTGCTTAATTCTTTCAGAAGACTCTAAAAATTATTTAGCTATGATGGCCGCAAAATTAAATATAACCGGGCGCGGTTTGAGCCGAATATTAAAAGTTTCAAGAACTATTGCGGACTTGGCAGGCGAGGAAAATATTTCTAAATCACATTTAGCTGAAGCCTTAATGTACAGGCAATAAAGAAAGTAGGAGTTAGGAGTTAGTGAAGTAAAAAACATTTCTCACTCCTAACTTTTTATGGAAATAACCTGCGTAAATGTCGTCTTTATTGCGTGAATGTCGTCTTTTCTATCTTCAAAAAAATTTTTTTTCTGAAATAATAAATAAGAAATTTAATTAAGAAATAATCTTAATTATATGTTTGGATACTTCCGTCTGGTCAAGTTTTTCAGTTTTCTTCGGCAAAAGCGCAGGGCGGCCTGAAGAACTCACGGAAATTACTGCTCAGGAATTTAATTCTTTGGGCTTATGATTTAATTTTTGAAAGGAAAATATTTTGTCATGAAAAAATTTTTTTCTGTGCTAACTTTTTTGATGATGTTTGTCTCAGCATCGTACGCTGCTTCATCTTCTGAACTCAAGAAAATGAGCACATTTGTGAGTAATTTCACTGAAATAGGTATGAATAACTTTGATATAGATGAAATTTCCGACAGCGAACTCGCACGTTTCGGAATATGGCACAATTGGGTTAATAATTTTAATACGAGAATAAAACCCTGTCCTAATAAAAATTGTCCTTACGGCTCTTATGTGATCGATAAAAAATTTGTAGCCGAATCTGTGAAAAAATTTTTTGATCTTGAAATCGAACATGAAAGCGCGCCGGATAATTACGGGCATTATGACGGAAAAAAATATTATCATTTTGAAGGCGCAAGCGGTGAGGGCGTTCAGGCAAAAGTTTATGAAGTTGAAAAGCGCGATGGTGTTGTAATAATGAGCGGCAAAACTTATTATCCCGACCATGAAGATATTGAGGGCAATGCTTTTACCGCGATAGCCGAACCGTATAAATACAACGGAAAAAATACTTGGGCTATTCTTTCACTCGAAGTTGATAATTAAATAAAAAGGAGAATTTTTCATGAAGCGTTTAATTTCAATATTTACATTAATTTTTGTGTTTTGCGCTCCTGCTTTTGCTCTAAGCGATGCCGAGTATCTAAAAATGAAGAAAGACCCTGAGTTTGCAAAGGCTGACCGTGAATTAACCCGTGCTTACAATGACGCTAAAAATAGCATGACAAAATCTGAATTTTCAGAGCTCAAAAATTCTCAGCGTCAATGGATCTCAAGCGGGCGGGATTTGTATGCTAAAAAATTAATCCGCGAAGGATATTCAAGAATTGAAGCCTACACTGAAGCTACTCTTGTAAGAGTTCAGGAAATACGAAACGAAATGACATTAAGCACTTTAAGCGTTGATGACATAGAAGGTTATTATGATAACGGCAATGATGTTTATTTATATATAGGCTGGAAAAACCGCGCTAAAAAATTGCTTGAAATTAGTTTAAGCAGCGGCGGCGAAAATTGGAAAGGCTCCGGCACTCTTAACGGCAATACTCTTGTTGCAAATTACGGCGGAACTTCTGTAACAGTTACAGTTATTGACGAGGACACTGTCGAAATCACAGCCAACAGCGCATTTAGACGGGCAGTAGGTTTTGATGCTGATGATATTTTCACCAGACATTACGGAAAATAATTTTTTAATGTACGAGGTTTTAATCTATGAAAAAAATTTATGTCATTGCAATTTTAATTTTCAGCGTAATTTTTAATTTTTCAGCAGCTTTTGCAGGCGAGCATATGTCCGTAGAGATTAAATCTATAAATTTTTCTAATGATGGAAATAAATTGCTTGTGTTTTCTGAGTTAATCAATGACGGAGATGTCGACTTAAATGTAACAAAAGTTGTATTAAATTCGCTGCGTGTTTGGGAAGAAGTGAACGGCGGCATGATTTTTCAGGCTAATGATATTATTGCCGACAATTTAGATATTTTTGTAAAAGCAGATCATTATGTCGAATATACTTTCACGTTAAATATAACTAATGCTGAAAGAAGATATTTTGTAGTTTCTCCTAAATGGAATTATAATTACAATATTTTCTATAATCGCAGTGATGACGAAGATTATGATGATGACTACGAAGAAGAGGACGATTCTTTTTAGTTTAGTCCTCCTGTTTTTTATCCAAAATCAGATTTTTGCGGAAGAATTTAACTTTGAAACGGGTTACGTTCCTCCGCCTGTTGATATGTCGCATTTGTCAAAAAATCCGCCTAAAAATATAACAAAACGTGCATTTGCTTCAAAAATTCCGGCCGTTTACGACCTGCGTAATACAGGCAAATTAACACCCGTCAAAAATCAAACTCCTTACGGAACTTGCTGGGCTCATGCGGCTATGGCGGCGTGCGAGTCAAATTATTTAATTCGCTCAAAGAAAGGCAATTTTTCAGGCTCACTCGGAAATTCAAAAACTCTAAATCTTTCTGAAATGTTTCTGGCTTGGTTTACTTATGCAAATCCCGATAAAACTAAATCATTTACAATTAATAATAATAAAAGCATATTAAATCAAGGCGGCAACGAAACAAAAAGCACTGCTATTCTTACAAGAATAGGAATAGTTCAAGAGTCTTCAATGCCTTATGGAAAATCTGTCAAGAAAAATACAAGGCCGGGAAATTATACACGTGTACTTCGCCTAAAAGAAGCAACTTTTTCCGCGCCTTCCTTGTCTTCAAGAGAACAAGATAAAATTATAAAGCAGCTTATAATGGATAAAGGAGCTGTGTTAATTTCTTATTGCGAAGAAAGCAAATACCATAATAACAAAAATCATTCTTATTACCGTGCAGGTAACGCAACAGTTAATCATATGGTCGTTATTGTAGGCTGGGACGATTATTATCCGCGTGAAAAATTCGGAATTAACAAACCCAAACACAACGGAGCCTGGCTTGTTCGTAACAGCTGGGGAACAAAATGGGGCGCAGGCGGATATTTTTGGATGTCTTACGAACAATACCGGCACAGCGGAACAGCTTTCACTGTTGAGCCAGTCAAAGAAAAATTAAACCACTACGGTTACGATGATTTAGGCTGGTTACGTTCAGTCAATGTCAACGGCAAAAAAACAAGCTGCGCTGCAAATGTTTTTCGTGTTAAAAACTCAAGCGAAAGCCTTAGCGAAGTAGGTTTTTACACTACAGACAACAGAACAAAATACACTATTAGCATTTATAATTACGGAGATTCAAAGCCCTCAGGGAAAAATCTCACTGCTGAAGAGCCTGTCGCCAGAAAAAGCGGAACAATGGATATAGCAGGCTATCACACTATAAAATTTGACGATGTATACTTGGAAGAAGATGATTATTTCGCTGTCGTCCTAAAAGTTCAATCTCCTTCATATAACTATCCTTTAGCTGTAGAACAGTATTGCAAAAATTACGCCGAAAATGTTGTAGTTAATTCCGGCGAAAGTTATTTTTCAAGCGATGGGAAAAATTGGATAGACGGCAAAAAATTTGACGGCGGCTCAAATGCCTGCATCAAAGCATTTACAATTTGTATACCTGATGATGACGAATATTATGATGAAGACGAAGATGAGTATGAATATGAAGATTATGACGATGACTACGATGATTATTATGATGAAGAATGTGAAGAAGATTGGGACGATGAAGAAGAGGAATAATTAGAAAAACATTCATTAATTTAACGAGTGCTTAAGCCTTAATGTACAGGCAGTAAACAAGTATGCCTCCTCGTCTCGAGCGGGCGTTAGAAAACAGCCTGCCTGGCGGCAGACAGGGAAGTAAAAAAACTCATCCCTCATCCCTAACCCCTCACTCCTAACTTTTTTAAGATTATTTTTTCCTGTTTTTCTTCCGCGCGTTTTTTTGATTTTTTCGCTTGGCCTTGAGTTTTTTCTCGGCTTTATTTTTTATTTTCCGCCTTTCAGCTTCAATTTCAGCTATTCTTAAACCGAAATAATATGAAGCCCGCCCTCCGTCAAGATCAAAAAATATTTCTCCGAGTTCCTTGAGTGTATCGTCATCAATGAGCCAAAATTTTTCTTTTTTCAACTGTCCGCTTAAAAGATCGAGTGCCTCATCAACTAACGGCTGTAAATCTTCTATAGCTGTTGAAATTTTATCTCTATTGTTAATTGCCCAAGCAAAATAAAATCCGTACTCATACTCATCGTGAGCTTTATCCAAAAATACATCTTCAGGTAAAAGAGCCGAGTTAATACATTTATGCGATATTGTAGAAGCCAAAAACGGGAGCCAAATATGATAACCTGCAAACTTGCTCGTATAATCCGGATCATTTTCTTCTAATTCGTCTGCTTTATCAGGATCAAATTCTTCGTCATAATCGCCGTATAATTCATTTCTTTCACACGGTTCAGTTTTCAAAGCGTAAAAAATACCAAGCTCTAAATAATATACTGCTGCAAAATGTTCTTTGTTTTCGGGAACATGATCCAAAATAATTAACATTACGTCCCTTGAAGCGTCGTGCAGATAACGCATGAAAGAATTTATTTTGAAATCTTTTTGCGGCAGATCTATATCCTGTACTTTATCGTAACTTTCAACAAAAACAGTTTCAGGATAAAGCGCGTCAACCGGCGGCATAAATTTTCTAAAATTTTCCTGTAACTCTGAAATCCATTCGTTTAATATTTTTTCCTGAATCATTTTTATTTTTTTAGTTCCTTTTCATTTTTTATTATGATAACACAGCCCGAAAAGTAAAAAAAATTTTATTCGTGTGATATTATTTCGATACTCAAACTTAAATTTTTACTCAAATTTTTATAGAAAGAAGGAAAATTTTTCATGAAAAAACATTTTTGTTTAATTCTTGCTGTGTGCTTAATGTTCACGGCTTCATGCGCCTACGCCGCTTTCACTCCCGGAACTTACGTCGGCGAGGGCAAAGGTTACAGCGAAACAAGCCCCGTTAAAGTTAAAGTTACGGTTGACGCTGAAAAAATTACGGCTGTTGAAATTGACGCTCCTGAAGAAGTTCCGTTCGGTGTTCAAAATTTCCCGGCTTACAGTTCCGCTTTAATCGGACGCTCTGACGGACAAATTGACGCAATCAGCAACGCAACTTTATCGCGCAACGGTATCGCAGAAGCTGTCGAAAAAGCATTAGCGCAGGCACGCGGAGAAAAGCAGGAAACTTCAAACGCTCCTGTTTCATTCACGCCCGGCGAATATACTGCAACAGCTGAAGGTTATAACGGCACTGTTGAAGTCAAAGTTACTTTTGAAAGCGACAAACTCAAAGGCATAGCCGTAACAAAAAATCCTGAAACCGGCCACGTTGGAGATATTGCTTTCGATATTATGATCCCCGAAATGATTCAGGCTAACGGCTCTGGAGTTGACGCTGTATCAGGAGCAACTTTCTCAACGCGCGCTCTTAGAAATGCTGTAAACGCCGCCGCTGAAACGGCAAAATGCACAAATCTTGACGCTTTCAAGGCCGCCAAAGTCGAACATAAAGCAGGCGAACCCGTAAAAGTTTATTACGATGTCGTCATAGTCGGCGCAGGCGGAGCAGGTGTAGCAGCAGCAGCACAGGCAGCACAGTTAGGTTTGAAAGTTTTAATCATCGAGAAAAATGCTGAAATCGGCGGAAATACTCTCGTATCCGGCGGACAATATCAAAGCGTTATGCCTTATCTCGTTTGGGATCCGAAAAATCCTGACGCTGAAACAGGAATTTATGCTTTCACCGGCGCGGAATATCCGAAAGTTAAATCCGTTCAGGGCTGTATCAATGAGTTAAAAATGATTTTGAACTGGAACGAAGCTCCTTTTGATGCAGAATTTTATAAAACTCATGAATACGTAGCTGGTGATGCCGCTGAACTTTCAAAGCACGGTGTTCACGCTGAATATCTGCCGGTCTTGAAAGAACTTAAAGCCGAAATTAAAGCATATTTAGACTGGGCTCAGCCGAAACTCGATGCAGGAATACCCGAAAATCAATTAACTTTATTCTCGACCCTTAACCTTCATATTTTCCAGACTTATTACGGCGGTTTAAGACAAAGCGCGGATAAATCACAATGGATTTACGGCGATGTTAAACTCGTCAAGCAGTTTATCGAAGGTGCCCAGGGCCTCAAAGAATGGCTCGAAGGTATGGGCGCGACTTTCCATGAAGATACTCAGCCGACTTTAATCGGAGCACTCTGGTACCGCGAAAATGAATTTATCGGTGCTGACGTTGACACAGACGGCGACGGAACTCCTGAAAATTATCCCGGACGCTGGGGAACTTATTTCAAAGCTCCTGTAACTTCATTCTTGAAAGCCAACAAAGATAATAATATTATGCTTCGTACTGCAGTCAGCGGATTAATCAAAGAAAGCGGGCGCGTTGTCGGAGTAAAAGCTAAACGTTATGACGGCACAGAAGTTACAGCTTATGCAACTAAAGGCGTAATTCTTGCGACAGGCGGCTATGCTGCTAACTTAAAGAAAGTCGTTGAAGAAAACGTTTACTGGTCGCCGGAATATCTTTCAACTTCAACGAAAACAACTAACCGTTCTTCACTTCAGGGCGACGGTATAAAAATGGCGCAGGAAGCAGGAGCAGCAGCAACGGGAATGGGCTTCACCCAGTTAATGCCTATTTCATGGATCGACAACGGTAATTTAGCATTCGGCGGAGGAAATTACGCCTGCTGGATCAGCCCTATAACCGGCCATAGATTTGTTGACGAAGGCAGCGAGCGCGATGTTCTTTCACTTGCTGAATTTAAGAACGGAATGGAATATAAAGGAAGCAAAGGAGTTTTCTTAGAATTTTATAACGTTGAGCAGAAAATGCCCGCGCCTGTTCAGCTTCCTGAGACGGGAGATTTTCCGGGACGTTATTACAGACGCAAAATTTCTGAACTTCCTGAACTTTTCAAAGAGCTCGGAGTTAAAGCTGACCCGAAAGTCGTAGAGCAGACTATCAGAGATTACGACAAAGCAGTCATGACCGGCGGCGAATTTCCTGATGTCGGCAAGGCTATTGCTTCAAGAACGGTCGGAAACGTTCAGAAAAATCCTGACGGAAGTTATAACCCCGATACTTACGATTTAGATAACACCGTAATGACGATTAGATTAATGGCACCGAGTACTCACCATACAATGGGCGGACTTGTCGTTGATACTGAAAGACATGTTTTGACCCCTGAAGGCAGAATTATTCCGGGACTTTACGCGGCAGGTGAAGTTACGGGAGGTATTCACGGCGGCAACAGGCTCGGCGGAAACGCTATCACAGAAATTTTTGTTTCAGGACGCATAGCGGCTTCATCACTTGCGGCTGACAACAAGTAAAAAATAATTAGGAATGAAAAAAACTCTTAGCTCCTCATTTTGATTAAATGACCGACGCACACTCGTGACTTTAGTCATGAGTTAGTCGGTCTTATGTTATAATACTTCTCGTAAATATAAGTCATAGAGATATAGATCTGCTGTAGCAGACACTAACCGTGCTTTTTACAAAACATAACAAATCCTTGCCGGTAACGTCAAGGTTGGACATGGAGGCAAAAGTTCCTTTGTGTTCCAAGAGAAGCACCTGCACCTTATCCACGCTAATTAGTCTCAATGCGGAGCTTGCAGCGTAGCTGTAAAATCTGAGTTTAGACCGTATAGTGGAAAGGCAGTCCGGCTTATTAAGACAGCTGGAAGCACGCGACTTTAGTCGTGTGAGGCTTCACATTTTGAAGCAATTAATATATAATTAAGTAAGTTCAATTAATGTTTTGTCGGGAGCGTATATCGACGTAAATAAAAGGTACGCGTCCAAATGTTTCCCGCTACCCGAGAACGCGGTATATAAAAGCTCGGGGGACAAATGTTGTGTGCCTCGTTAAGCGCGGGGCATCTGCTTTTTTAAGGAGAAAAAATGATTAATGGACATTTCTATTTTATTAAAAACTCTTTCTATGAAAATTTAACAGATTGCAATTTGATGACGAATAAAGGGAATGATGTTGAGCGTGGCGGCCGTCCTTGTCATTACTGCTTTAAGGATATATATTATTACTGGATGATCCCAATATCGTCCCAAATTAAGAAATTTCATGAAATTTATAATAAAAAAATTGAAAGAAGAGGATATTGCGACGGCATTAGATTCGGCTATGTCAATGGTAATGAAAGAGCTTTCTTAATACAAAATTGTTTCCCGGTTACAGAAAATTACATTGATGAAGAATATAAAATTAATAATAATTCTATTTCTGTTATAGTCCCTAAAAAATTTTCTAATGAACTTAACGGATTAATAAGAAAAGTCATTCGATTATATGATAAGGGAATAAATATGCCTTTAACATGTTTAGATAAAATATTCTATTTCCTGAAAAATAATAATGCTGATTAACTCTTAATTTTCTATTTTTTCTATTTTGCAATTTTGTTCATAAAATTTTTAGCGTTTGTATTTTTATTTGTAACGGCAGCAGCGTCATTCGGCCAAGATTTTGACCGAAAAGATTTAATTCAGCGTGCTATCGATACTCAATCGAAATCTTACGCGCCTTATTCTAATTATAATGTCGCGGCGGCTGTCCTTTGTGATTCAGGAAAAATTACACCGGTGCTAATATCGAAAATGCTTCATATCCTGCAGGAAATTGTGCAGAAAAAACAGCTATAAATATTGCTGCTCTTGCAGGTGAAAGAAATTTAGTCGCTATTGCTAGCGTAGGCGGAGCAAAAGGAACTCACACAGATTACTGCGCTCCTTGCGGAATTTGCCGTCAAGTTATGAGAGAGTTCAGCAACCCCGAGAAAATGATCGTAATTATCGCTAAAAGTCCTGATGATTATATCGAAAAAACTCTCGATGAACTTCTGCCTTTAAGTTTCGGGCCGGATAATCTTCAGTGAAAAGAATAAGTAAAAAACTCTTAGCTCTTCATTTTCTATTTTGAAATTTTGTTTCGTAATTTTTCAACAAGTCTCTCGAAAATAACGATTAAATTTGTTCTAAAAAATTTTTCTGTGAGATTTTATTACAGCTGATTAAAATTAAGATTTTTGTAGTTGTAAATGTAGTTGAAAAAAAATAAATTCCCGACTCATGCCGGAAATCTTTTCGTGAAAATTATATCATAAAAAATAAAATTTTGTTCATAAATTTTTCTGATAAGATATATTCAACTTAATAATGAAATCGGAGGAAAAATTTTTATGCCTGTAAATTTAAGAGGCCGGAGTTTCTTAACTTTAATGGACTTCACGCCTGACGAAATAAATTATTTATTAAATCTTGCGGCCGACTTGAAAGCTAAAAAACGCGCCGGTATTCGCGGAAATTCTTTGGCCGGAAAAAATATTGCGCTTTTATTTGAAAAATCTTCAACAAGAACACGCTGTGCATTCACTGTCGCCTGCAATGATGAGGGCGCTTTCCCCGAATATCTCAATAAAAACGATATTCAATTAGGTTCAAAAGAATCCGTGAAAGATACCGCCCGAGTTTTAGGCAGAATGTTTGACGGGATTGAATTTCGAGGCTTCAAACAGGAAACAGTCGAGGACTTAGCTAAATATTCCGGTGTTCCCGTCTGGAACGGTTTGACTGACGTTGACCACCCCACGCAGGTTTTAGCAGACTTTTTGACGCTCAAAGAAAATTTCGGCCGTCTTAAAGGCTTGACGCTCGTTTATCTCGGCGACGGAAGAAATAATATGTCGAACGCTCTAATGATCGGCTGCGCTAAAATGGGCGTGAATTATGTCGTAAGTTCGCCCAAAGAACTTGAGCCGGATAAAAATTTACTCGCTAAATGCCGCGAAATTGCTAAACATTCCGAAATAAAAATCATTAATGACCCTCACGAGGCCGTCAAAAATGCAGACGCTCTTTATACTGATGTCTGGGTATCTATGGGCGAGGAAGCTCTCAAAGAAGAACGCTATAGACTTCTTCGAGGCTGGCAGGTTAATTCGGACTTAATGAACGCAACGGGTAAAGATACAACGATATTTCTGCATTGTCTTCCGGCCGTCAAAGAAGCTGAAGTTACTGAAGAAGTTTTCGAGAGTGAAGCCTCAAAAGTTTTTGACGAGGCCGAGAACAGATTACACACTATTAAGGCCGTTATGGTCGCAACGCTTGGACAGTGAGGAGTTAGGAGTTAGGATTGAGGAGTTAAAGACGAAATGATAACGACAAGTCTTAACGCTCATGAAAAAATTTCAAAGTCTGATTTAAGAATAGAATTGCGCGGACGGCTCGACAGTCTTAACGCGCAAATAATTTTGTTTCAGGCTCAATCTGCTGACGAAAATTTTATTAACGACCTCGAAGAATTTAGAATTATAATCACACGTCTTCAGGCTTGCGAGGCCTGCGAAAAAGTTTTTGATGAAAAAATAATTTTATGGGGACTTAACGAAAATGAAATTCATGAACGTTCTCATAATCCTAAAAAATTTTTTAATAAAGGACATTTATTATTAAATTATAAAATGGGACGCGAGGCTTCCGAGATAAATTTTTTGAGAACTTTGACACGTGAAACAGAAATTTGCGCCTGCAGGGCTTTTAATGACGATGATAAATATAAAATTATTCACGTCCTAAATCGTTTAAGCAGCGCACTTTATATCTTAATTTATAAATATATTCCGAAAGATTTTAATTTAGATGTTGAAAAAATTTTTCACGCATGAGTTATAATTTAGCGAGTTTTTTTCATGCGTAATTTTCAAAATGTTGTATAATCACGTAAAAGTTTTTAGTTCAAAATTAAATTTTGCCCATCGGAATTAATTTTCAATAAAAAATTTTTGCAGACGAAAGGAAAATCTGAAATGCTCAAGAAAAAAATTTCAGCCTTAATAATTTTAATTTTATCGTTGACTTTAACCGCTCAATGTCCGGCAGCCGAAAAAGAAACGCCCGAAGACGCAATTCTCAAAGCATGGTCGCACGAAAATGATTTTAAGGCCGATGATCAGTCTTTAAGATTAAAAATTACATATTACTCAAACGAATATGTTGAAGCTCTCGTAAATTCAGAAGCTGAAAAAAATCTTTGGACAAATGACGAAATGGAAAATTATAAATATACTCTCCTCAAAAATCTTAATTTAGGCGAGACAATTCCGTTTCACATTGATATGTATGTACGCGGAATACCGATGTATGCAGGTCCTTTTGACAAGCATATAACTATGATGGTCGGAGGCAAAAAATATCAGCCTGTTGACTACGAAAAACGTTTTAATTTCAAAATCATCGGACCCCGCGACGGCATGGTATTTTTCCCGCGCTATGACCCTAAGACGGGAAAAGAAATTTTAGCCGGAGCACGCGATGTCAGAATAATTTTTGATGCCGCTGTAAGCCACGCCCTTGACGGACAGAGAGACCCTATTTATATTTGGGACTTGAAAAAAGACAGAGGCTCAATCTCCGCAGGCAAAGCTACAGACAGAATTGAAACCGACAGGCTCATAAAACGCTCCGACAAATTAAAAGCTGAACGCGATGCTCTTCAAAAACAAATTGACGCGCTCAATAAAGAATATAACGAAGTAAACGCTCGCATTGACGAGTTACAGAGCAAGTAAAATTTAAGAAAGGAAGTTTGTATTATTATGGTTAAGATGGACCGTATCGCTGTATTAACAAGCGGAGGCGATTCTCCGGGCATGAACGCGGCTATCCGTGCAGTCGCAAGAACTTGTATGTTCAATGACAAAGAATGTATCGGTGTCCGGCGCGGTTATGAAGGTCTAATCGAGGGCGATTTTATCACTCTTGACCGTGCTGCAGTCGGCGGAATAATTCATCACGGCGGAACAATCTTAAAAACAGCGAGAAGTGAACGCTTCAAAACTCCCGAAGGCCGCGAGGAAGCTCTCGAACAGATTAAAAAAGCCGGAATTGACGGTCTTGTAGTTATCGGCGGCGACGGTTCTTTTCACGGTGCTAAGGCTCTCCACGATTTAGGTTTTCCTACTATCGGAATACCCGGCACTATTGATAACGATATAACCGGAACTGATGAGACTATAGGCTTTGATACAGCCGTTAATACTGCCCTTGACGCTATAATGAAATTAAGAGACACAGCTTCGAGCCATCAAAGATTATTCGTTGTTGAAGTCATGGGACGAAACGCAGGATTTTTGGCTCTCGAAGTTGCTGTAGCTGCGGGAGCAGAATATGCTGTAGTACCTGAACTGCCTTTGAGCATCGGCGAACTTACTAAAAGATTAAAAAGTTCTTACGCCGAACATAGAAGCCATACGTTAATAATCTTAGCTGAGGGCGTTATGACTGCGGCGGAAATGCGAGAACAGCTTGCAGACGCAGGCGGCTATGATGCAAGAGTTACGGTTTTAGGATATATTCAGCGCGGCGGACACCCTACCTCGTTTGATGTTGTTCTTGCTACCAGAATGGGAGCTTTTGCAACAGAAAATTTAATGATAGGAAAGTCCGGCATGATGGTAGGAAATATTAATCACAAATTAGTTTTAAGCCCTCTTGAAAGAGCTTGGAGCGAACATAAATCTTTAAGCCCGGAAATGTTGAGCTTAATCAACAAAATGAACTAAAAAACAGTTAGGAGTTAGGCCTCCCCGCGTCGGCGGGTCTGTCGTAATTCTTATCTTAGAAAATAAAAAGGAAAAATTTAATGCCAAGAAAAACAAAATCACAAGAACAAGAACAGGAATTTGACCAGCAGTTAGACTTTGCTCCGGAAACTTACGGTTATCAGCCGACTTCGCCCCTTTCAGAAGACGAATTACGCGCGGAAATAAACGCTATTCAACGGCAGGATAATAATTACGATGATGAAGTAATTGATAACGACGATGAAGAAGCTGAAATCGGCGACGTTGATGTTGATGAAGAAAGCAGCGGCAATGACGATAACGAGAGCGATAATGATGACGATGAAGAAGAATTTAAGCCCCGTAATTTCGGGCACGGCGGAGCAGCAAATAAACGCCCTCAAGCCGTAATTCAGCACCCTAAGCCGAAATATACTTATGCTATGCTCGCTATGAGAACTACAGCAGAGCTTAGGAAAATGGCTAAAGAATTTGAAGTTAATCTGCCCGTCTCAATCAGAAAAGACGATTTAATAATTTTGCTTCTCAAGGCTCAGGCCGAAAAAATGAATTATCGTTTCGGTGGCGGAACTCTTGAAATTCTGCCGGAAAATTTCGGCTTCCTGCGTCCTAAAGGTATGCTCCCGACAGACAGCGATGTTTATTTATCGTCTTCGCAGATTAGACGCTTCGGCCTTAGAAACGGCGATGTTATTTGGGGGTTAATCAGACCTCCGAGAGATCAGGAACATTATGAAGCGTTATTAAGAGTCGAGACTGTAAATTTCTCAGACCCGGAATCTTCACGTAAACGCGCAGTTTTTTCGCAATTAACTCCGATTTTTCCGGATAAAAGAATAAGCCTTGAATATGACCCTAAAGACGTAGCTACAAGACTTATAGATATGTTCGCGCCTATCGGACTCGGTCAAAGAGCTTTGTTAGTGTCGCCTCCGAAAGCCGGAAAAACTACAATATTAAAGCGTATAGCTAAGGCAATCGCGGCAAATTATCAGGACATTATACTCATGGCTCTTTTAATTGACGAACGTCCCGAAGAAGTTACGGATATTTCGCGCTCGATTGACGGCGAAGTCATAGCCTCAACTTTCGACAGACCCGCCGATGAACATATTAGAGTTGCTAATCTTGCTCTCGAAAAAGCTAAAAGACTTGTCGAAGCTAAACGCGACGTTGTGATTTTGCTTGACTCCATAACGAGGCTGGCACGAGCTTCAAACTTGACTGTGCCTCCGTCAGGAAGAACTTTATCGGGCGGTCTTGACCCTTCGGGCTTGTATTTCCCTAAAAGATTTTTCGGAGCGGCAAGAAATTTTGAAGAGGGCGGAAGTCTGACGATTATCGGCACGGCTTTGACTGATACGGGAAGCAGAATGGACGATGTTATTTATGAAGAGTTCAAAGGTACGGGCAACATGGAACTGCATTTATCGCGGAAACTTGCGGAGCAGAGAATTTTCCCGGCCATTGACATAACTAAATCCGGCACAAGACGCGAAGAATTATTAATCCCGGATGACGAATTAAAACGCCTTTGGATTTTGCGCAAAAGAATAGGCGGTGTTGATGAGTCAGGAGCATTAAATTTAATTCTTGATAAATTAAAACAAACTGAAAATAACGCGGAATTTTTGAACGCTATAAAACTTCAATAAAAATTTTTAGGAAGGCAGTGAACTCACTTGCGAGAAAAAATATTGTCCGAAGCTGAAAAACTTGAGGGCTTAATGGTTGATACACTTTCAAGGCTCTGCAGAATTCCTGCAATTTCGCCCCATAACGGCGGAACGGGTGAGGACGCTAAAATAGCAGAACTTGAGAAAATTATTCATGAACTCGAACTCGATAAAAAAGCAAAAATTAAAATCGAATATGTCGATGACGACAAAGCACCGAATAAAAAACGCCCGTCATTATTTCTTGAATATCCCGGTAAAAATTCAAGAAGACTTTGCATTTTAACTCACGTTGATATAGTCCCCGAAGGCGATAAAAATTCTTGGACTCTTGACCCTTTTAAGCCTGAAGTTCGGGGCTCGCGGCTTTACGGTCGCGGCGTGAGCGATAACGGAACGTGCCTCGTTGCGTCATTGTTTGCTCTCAAAGCGTTATTAAATTCCGGCGTTGAACCTGAATACACGGTTAATCTTGCATTCGTAGGCGATGAAGAAATGGGAAGTCATTACGGCCTTGAAAAATTACTTGAAAGAAATTTATATAAGCCTGATGATTTAGTTATAGCTCCAGACAGCGGCAACGATGCAGGAGATTTTATCGAAATTGCAGAAAAAGCACAGCTTCAATTAAAATTCACGGTGCTTGGGAAACAAGTTCACGCGGCCCTGCCTCACACGGGGATTAACGCCTGCAGAGCTGCTAATATTCTCGCTTATGAAATTGACGAGGCTTTACATAAAGCATTTAATGACGAAGATAAAACTTTTGAGCCTCCTTTTTCGACTTTTGAGCCTACGAGGAGATTTGCAAACGTCCCGAATACTAACACAGTGCCGGGCCGTGAAGTCTTTGAATTTGACTGCAGGATTTTGCCGGATGTTTCTCTCGATGAAGTCTTGAATGTTGTTGAAAAAATCTGCCGCGATACAGAGAAAAAAACAGGCTCGAAAATTGAATTAGAAATCAGCCGCAACGATGCAGCAACACCGACAAGCCCTGAGAGCGATGTCGCAAAATTATTAATTAAAAGTGTCCGCGAAGTTTTTAATATCGAGCCTAAAACCGGCGGTATCGGAGGAGGAACTTTTGCGGCATTATTCAGACGTAAAAATATTCCGGCAGTCGTATGGAGTCAAGAATGCGACGGTGCAGCACACCAGCCGGACGAATATACTGAAATAAAATATTTAGTAAATAACGCTAAAGTTTTTGCGCTAATGATGAGAGGAAATTAGGAAATTAAAAAAACTCCTAACTCCTAACGCCTCACCATAAAACGCCCTTGCGCGTTCCTACTTCCTACTTGCCCTTATCACCTCTAACTTTCTTATAAATTAATTATTTCCGAGATAGTTTTATTTTTTACCCATTCGACTGCGTTTTCATAGTCTTCATTTGTGTCGAATTCAATCCAGCCGTTATTAAAGTGTACAGCTTTTACTTCGCGGCCTGATTCAATAATTGCGTTTAATAAATCCGTCATATAGGCTTTACGTACAGTTTTGCCGGACTGCTGCCAAGCCTTATTTTCAAATTCAGCATAAGCCTTTTCCATAGTATCTTGAATGAATTTAAGACCTGAAGCTGAAAATTTAAGAAGACCTATGTATCTTGCGCTGATTTTTTCGATAGGAGGGTTTTCTAAACCAAGTTCAGTGATATTATCGTCAGGGTCGATAGATAAACTTTCTGTGTCGAAATCAACTTTTCCGTAGCGTTTCTGCCAATATTCTTTCCAATTATCATCTACAGCGCAGGCAAAATCAGCATCTGAGGCGGCAATTTTCTTCAGCATTTCCGGCTCAAATAAAACATCGGAATAACTTACAATTACATCGTCATTAAATTCTTTTTTTGCTGTCATTAATGACTCTACCATATTTGTATCAGCATATTTTTCATTATCGTAATATTTCACGTCCGGATAATTGATTTTATCAGCGGCAAATCCTCGAACTATGATAATATCATTAATGCCGCAGTCCCTGTAAATTTCAAGCTGACGTTCGATAATTGTTTTTCCCATGAATAACAGCATGCCTTTCGGGAGATTTTCAGTGTATTTTTTTAATCTTGTTCCCGACCCTGCCGCTAAGATAATAGCCTTCATAATATAACACTGCCTTTCAAAAATTTTATTTCAATTTTTAATTTTTTTCGCTTATTAACATACAGTAGCCTGTAACAGTCAAGACATATTCATCAACTTTGTAAACATCATCGGGATTTTGCCACGAAATTTTAGCGGGAGTGCAGGAACCGTCAGAGAAAAAATTTATAACTTCAGGTTCAAATTTCCAGCCGCTTGTGTCGGGCATATTACGCATTTTTATAGTCTGCCATTCTAAGACTACGGGTTTATTTTTATTCGTGCCTAAAAACGCGCTTAAACTATTCTGCTCAATTTCCCGCTGAGTGAGAGCTTCCGCAAAAATATAGCCTCGTTTCGATGCTCCTTCAGATTTAATTGAAAGTCTTACGGGAGTTCCGGAAAGAGCCCGGTCTCCTGCTTCTTCTATTGCTCTTTGAAGAACAGCGGCAGGAGGCTCGAAATAATATGAAAGTTTCGGGATTGTTACTCCTGCCATAAGTCCCATAATCGTAAGGACTAAAAGAATTTCGATTAAAGTAAAGCCCTTTTTTAGTGAGGGGTGAGGGGTGAGGGGTGAGGGGTTAAAAGACTTTTTTGCTTTTTCACTTCCTACTTCCTCATTCCTACTTCCTACTTGCTTTTTAATCATTATTAGTGATGTCGGCATTGACACCTTCTCCGCCTTCTTCACCGTCCGGGCCGTAGCTGATAATTACGGGCTGTCCGTTCTGGTTTCTGTAGATGTAAGGATTTCCCCAAGGGTCATCGGGGACTTTTTTCATATAGCCGCCGGATTGATAACGCTTCGGGACTGGTGAAGTTGTAGGAGCTGTAACGAGGGCTTCAAGTCCCTGCTGAGTGCTGGGATAAAAACCGTTATGTAAATGATACATTTGAAGGGTCTGTTCGAGCTGACCTATTTGAGTTCTTGCTGCTGTTCGTTGTGCTTCAGAAACGTTGCTGCCGATGTTGGGAACGACGAGAGCCGCGAGTAATCCCAAAATGACGACGACGACCATTATTTCAATTAAAGTGAAGCCTGAGCGTCTTTTGGCAAAAATTTTTTTATTTGATTTCATGATTATTAAATATAAACCTCCTGAAAAATTCTAAAGTTAATTATAAAACATTATTTTTATTTTTAGTGCTCGTGAGATTTCAAATGCAGGAACTTGTCCCAATCATAATAAGAATCTGAAAGCAATACGCCCGCAGGAATATCGGGCTGAGTTTCAGCGTCTTCGTAAACTTGATACCAGAAAACAATATCAACACGCCCGGACATTAACGCCGAAGTTCTTGCACCAGTATCAATATCCACGAGGCTGATATTATAATTAATTTTTTTGCCTATCTCAGCAAGCACAGCAGTGTTAAATCCTATCGGTGTTCCGTCTGCAGCTGTCATATCTAACGGCGGAAGGTCTCCGGTGATTGCTATTTTCAAAGTCCTTCTGTGAACAAACTTAGCGAAATTTGCTTTTTCGGCGTGAATACTTGCGTTAGGATGAGAAAAATATTTTTCTGTAATCAGTCTTAGAGGCTGTTTTCACAAACGTAATAATAATGTGTGAATATGTGATAATTTCA
>CAMVMK010000014.1 GCA_947168585.1 uncultured Fretibacterium sp. | reverse complement strand
ATGGAGCTCCGCCAACAGTTGAAACAAAATAGCTGTTAGTCCAAAGAGTAGGCAGCTTAGTTGTTAAAAACTTAAATTCCTGACGCAAAATTCTAGAACTTCTACCCTTAATATTTTTAATAAGTCTATGAATGCCAAATTGAGGATCAACATCGACAAGAAGATGGACATGATCCGGCATAATTTCAATTTCAGTGAACTACTCCCTCTTATAGAAGCTAGAGCTTCCTAATTCAACGAGGTCAGCGTTGCAACATTTCTGCTTCCGTCTTACGTCCTCTCCAAAGGCGTTTAGGACTTTGAAGTCCAGGTTTCCTACATCCCGTAGGTACCAAATTATTTAACTTAATCTATGTTGTCGGAATTTCAACTGAATATTCCATTTATTCAATGTTTTGAATTATACCGCACTTAACCGAACAACGTAATTCATCTCCCACTTAAAGAAGCGGAAGTCTTCTTGCGCGTTATGATAAAAATTATATATAATACAAGCCTAAAAAAAACATTCATTAACGGCACTACATCCCCATAGCTAAAGATAGGAGCTTTGCGCCGAATTTTCGGTAAAAAATGAACTATCGCGGCCAAAAGAGTTAGCTACAGCTCTGGTTATAGAAAATATAGAAAAGCGGATAAATAATTATAAATTAAGAAAATGGTAGCCTTAACGAGGTTCGAACTCGTGTTTTAGCCTTGAGAGGGCTACGACCTAGACCACTAGTCGATAAGGCCACTTGAAAAAGCAAAACGTAAGGAATATTATCACGAAAAAATTTTTTTCGCAAGTTTATGCTATAATTTCATAAAATCTTTTCAGAAATTTTTTTCGCAGATAAAAGCAGATAAAAATATGATTTTATTATTACATTTATAACTACAAAAATCTAAAAATTTTTTAGTGTTAGTAAATTTTTATGAAGCTGCTCGCGCGAAAAATTTGATTCGTTTTTTGAAAGGCTGTCGAAATTAAAAACATGAAAATTTTAAGAATTGAATTAGAAAATCTAAATTCCCTTCGAGGCAAATGGACAATAAATTTATCTGACGAAATTTATGAATCAAACGGAATTTTTGCCGTAACAGGCCCGACAGGTGCAGGAAAAACTACAATTTTTGATGCCGTATGCCTCGCTCTTTACGGCCAGACACCGAGACTCGGAAAAATAGGCAGGCAGCAAAATGAAATTATGTCCAGGCGTACTAAAGAATGTTATGCAAGAGTTTTATTTGAAGTCAACGGCGAGAAATATTTAACTCAATGGGAGCAGCATTATTCAGGCAGAAATCTTCAAAGCCCTAAACACATAATTTCTGACGCTGACACCGGCGAAATTATATCGGAAACAGTTACAGGAACTCAAGCGAAAATTCAGGAATTAACAGGGCTTGACTTCAAAAGATTTAAGCAGGCCGTTATGCTTGAACAGGGCGGTTTTGACGCTTTCTTAAAGGCCAATAAAAACGACCGTGCCGAAATTTTAGAGTTATTGACAGGCACTGAAATTTACAGCGAAATTTCTAAATTAGTTTATGAACGCGCAAAAGACGAAAAAATTAAACTTGACGATATAAAATTTCAACGCGACAATAGAACGCCGAACGATGATTTTCAAAGTGAAAATGAAATTTCTGAAGCTTTAGAAGAAGCTGAAAAAAATTTAGAATCAGCATCGGCCAAGCAGAAAGAAAATAATTTAAGCCTCGAATGGCTCAAAAATATTCAAAAATTAGAAAAAAATTTAGCTGAAAATTCACGCGAAATTTCTCAGCTTGAAAAACGTTTTGAAAATTTTACAGCTGAAGCAAGAAAGCTCGAAACAGGCAAAAGAGCCGCAGAACTCGCCGGAGATTTTTCAAACTTAAAAGCTAACCGCGAAAGTTATAAAAAACTTCAGGATAACGCCCGAAAATTAAAAGACGAAATTTCAAACGAAGAAGCTATAATTTCAGATATTGAAAAAGAAAGACTTCCGAAAATTAATAAAGAAATTTCAGAAATGAAAAAAAATTTTTCCCCCGAAGAATCTCCTGAAAGTTTTTGCGGATTTGCTAAAGAACGTGTGAAAAATTTTGCGGAAATAGCGGTGCGTGAAAATGATATTAAAAACAAAAAAGCCGCTTATGAGAAAAATTTTCAAATTGCTCAAAGAAATTTGAAAGCCTCCGAAGAAAATCGAAATAAATTTCAAGCAATATATAACGAGAAAGAGAAAAAAGTTTTTGAACTCTCGAACGTCCGTGTTGAAGGAATTTTAGAAATTGAACGCCGGAAATTAAAACCAGGTCAGCCCTGTCCTATCTGCGGATCTACTGAGCACCCGGGATTAATTATTCACAACGAAAAAATTAACGATGTCGATGACGATCTGAATTTAGCAAAAATTCAATTTGAAAAAGCCCGCAAAGATTTAGACAAAGCTGACGAAAATTTTAGAATTTCCCAAGCTAACAACAGCACTGCACGCGCAAATTTAGATAACGCTACTCAAGAATTTAATAAAATCTCTGATCAGCGCACTGAAGCAAAATCTGAAATTTCTGATTTACTTGATAAACTCGGAATTAAAATTAAAAATGTCGGCGAAATTATTCCGGCTATTGACGCTTGGCTCGCAAAATTAAAAAATCTTGAAGAAAGTTTAAGACGCTTAAACGAAAAACGGAACGACTGCAAAATCCGTGTCGATACAAAACAAAATTCTTTAAGTCAAGCCAATTCTGAAATTGAAATTTCTAAAAATGAACTCGAAAATTTAGAAAAAGATTTTTCAGAAAAACTCCGCGAAAAAAATTTTGAGGACGAAAAAAATTTCACGGCCTCAATCATTGACGCTGACGAAATTAGAAGATTAACGGATCGTAAGCAGGAACTCGAAAACGAAAAAATCAGGCTGGGCGGACTCAAAGATAATTTTGAGAGAAATTTAGCTGCCGAAAAAGAAAAATCTATAACGAAAAAAAATCTTGAAGAACTTGAACCCGAAGTTAAAGCCGTTGAAAAATTTATTAATGACCTCAACAAAAAAATTACTTTGCTCGAAAAATCTTTAGAAGACCGCAAAAAATTACAAAGAGAACTCGCTAAATTAACTAAAGATTATGAACGTCAAGAAGAAATTTACGCGCGCTGGTCTGCTCTCAGCAATTTAATAGGCTCGGCTCAGGGCGATAAATTCAGAGTTTTTGCTCAAAATATTACGCTCTCAATGATGATTAATTTAGCTAATGAACAGCTTGAAAAAATGAACGGGCGTTACATCTTGACGGCCAGTCCCGACAGCAATGAATTAGATTTAAGCGTAATCGATAAAGAACAGGCCGGTGAAATCCGTCCGACTGAAAATTTATCCGGCGGCGAGAGATTTATAATCAGTCTTGCTCTTGCTCTAGGACTGTCGCAAATTTCGGGAAATAAATCGCGGATTGATTCGTTATTTTTAGATGAGGGCTTCGGCTCTCTCGATGAAGACGCTTTGAATACTGCTCTTGAAGCACTCGGAGAGTTAAGACGCGGCGGCAGAATGATCGGGATAATCTCGCACGTTGCTGCTTTGCGTGAAAGAATAGCCGCTCAAATTGAAGTTATACATAAAAGCGAGGGCGTGAGCATTATTCAAGGGCCCGGAATTAAAAGAAATTAATAAAAATCTACGTAATAATCGGCGGTTTCGATAATTTTTTCGCGCTCAAATTTATTAGAATCGTCTTCAACTCCGAAAGTTATAAAACCTGCGGCCTTTGCTGTCTCGATTGCAAATAAAGAGTCCTCAAAGACCGCAATATTTTCAGGCTGAAGTTTCAAAAATTCCGCGCATTTCAAATAAATTTCAGGCTCGTGTTTATTCGTATTTAATTCTGAACACGTGAAAATTGCACTGAAATATTTATCAACTCCGTTGCGTTCGAGAGCGGCATTTAATAAAACTCTGTCGCCGGACGTTGCTATTACCATAGGAATATTTTTTTTGCTCATTGCCTCTAAAAAATTTTTCGCGCCGTTTTTTAATTCAACTTCATCAATATAAAAATCTTGAATAATTCTGACTATGCCGTCGCGGATTTCGTCTAAATTTTTTTCCGGGACATAATTTTTCTGTAAATATTCACAGCCCTGTTCGAGGCTTAAAGGGTATAAAATTTTTGCTAAATCTCTTTCCGGCATAATATCAAGACTGCGCAGATAACGGCCTCCAAGTTCCTGCCAGATATACATGGAGTCGAGCAAAGTCCCGTCTGCGTCAAAGATTATTGCTAAAGAACGATGATTATATAAATTCAATTTTGCTTCCCTGATTAAATAAAAAATTAAATTTTAGTAATTATAACAAGTTTTTAGAATTTTTTTACGCTTGACTTTCATTGAACTTACATTTAATATTTCACTTTGTTGCAGGTTTTTCATATTAAAATATATGTGTGCAGCAAAGAAATTTTTTTATTATTATTTTCAGGAGGCTTTTTTTTATGGCACAGGGTACCGTAAAGTGGTTTAACGAAAGCAAAGGCTACGGCTTTATCACAGTTGACGACGGCAAGGATGTCTTTGTTCACTACAGCGCAATTCAGGGCGACGGCTTCAAAACTCTCAACGAGGGTCAGAAAGTTTCGTTCGACATCGTCAACGGCAACAAAGGCCCTCAGGCAGCTAACGTAACCAAGGCATAAGTTTGTTTAGTCTCCTGCCTACCTCGTAACCTGTCAGACGACAGGCTGACCAGTAACAATAGCAGCAGATTTTCATAACTTCAAAAACAAAACTCGCGAAAAACGAAAAAATTTAGGGCTTGTGATTATGACACGAGCCCTTTTTAATTTTATTTTTAGTTTATAAATTTAAGTTAATTTCTAATGCAGATTAACAATAAAAATCCCTCACGCAAAGAAACTTCAGCATAATCTTCTTGAATTTCGTTGCTGATCCCGTATTGAAATTCAGGAGTAATTTCAGCGCCATTCAAATTATATTTTGCTCCGGAGATATTAATTCCGCGTGCTTTGCCGACTATATTAATCAGAGAAAAAAATTTCCAGCCTCGTTGAATTTTAATTTTTTCGTTAGGTTTTATAATTTTTATCTCTGAAAAATCGTCAATTATCAAGGCGTTTTTATTTTCGTTCGCAAGCATTAAGAGAGCGTAAATATTTCCTAAATTATGATCCTGCCGTCCTCCTGTAACGCCGGTTAAGATAAAATCTTCAAAGCCGCGTTTTATTGCTTCTTTAATGGCGAAAATTGTATCCGTGTCATCTTTTACAACAGGAAGAACTATAACATTGCTTAAATTTTCAGGTTTAGAATGGCTGTCAAAATCCCCGATTATTAAATCAGGTTTGAAACCCAAAAATTTTTCATGTTTAAGTCCGCAGTCGCAGTAAATAAAAAAATCGTCCGGCTCAAAATATTTTTTGATTAAATCATAATTTTTTATTTCAGCACCGCCGACTATTATGCAACGTTTCATTTTTTATCGCCCATGTTCCAAAAGTCCATCTCGTAGAGCGAACATTCACGGAAAATTTCAGCAATGTGATTTAATTTTTCTTCGCTGTAATCTTTAACGGCGTTTTCAAGAGCCTCAACAAAAATTTTATTGAGACTGCAATATTCTTGGCCGGAGTAGCATTTTATCCATTCGCTGTAAAAATTATTTTTGTCGGCGTTTGGATTATTTTTCAGCATAGTTTTAGCTATGTCCTCATAACTTAAAGCGCATGAAAGTATAGCCGCTAAAATTTCAGCCTCGCCTTCTTCATAAGCAATTCTCAGCATATAAGACGTGTAGGAAAGATTTTCGAGTTCGCGTTCAGCGTCCTCTATGTCTTTTTCAGAAACTCCGAGCCGTCCCATATAGCCTTTGTGAATATCCATTTCGACATTCGCAATCGCGCTGATGACCGAAGCAAATAATTTCATTGTCTCAAGATTTTTGGATTTTGCCGCGCCTAATGCAAAAACTTTCGAATATTCATTTAGATACAAATAATCTTGAATTATGTAACGTTTGAATTTATTTTTGTCGAGAGTTCCTGTCTCAATGCCTTTGACAAACGGGTGATTATTATATTCCGGCCAAATATCGCTGACTGATGACATTAATCTTTCACGGAGATTTTTAGAGGTCGCGAATTTCCCCGTTAAATTAAAAGCGTGGTTCATAGGTCCGCAGCCTTTGCCTAAATTTAAGCCTGAGCCTAAAGCCCCTGAAATATAATCTTTTGCTCGTTCAACGGAAATTTCAAGAGAAAAATTTTTGGCCAAGTTCGAGGCTATTGCGCTTGAAAGAGTACAGCCGGTGCCGTGAGTGTTGCAGGTTTCGATTCTTTTGCCTTTGAACCAGCGCGAATTATTTTCGCTGATATATAAAAAATCGTTAGCATCGTTGACATCATGACCGCCCTTTAATAAGACGGAACAGCCGAATTTTTCATTAATAATTTTCGCGGCTTCCGGCATATCGTTTTGATTTTGAATTTTAACGCCGGATAAAATTTCAGCTTCCGGAATGTTCGGAGTTACAACGAGGGCGAGCGGCAAAAGTTCTTTTTCGAGAGTTTCAACCGCGCTTTCATTAATTAATCTTGCTCCGCTTGTTGCTACCATGACGGGGTCAACGACAATATTTTTAGCGTTATAAAATTTTAATCTTTCGGCGATAGTCTTTATTAACTCGGAACTTGATACCATTCCGATTTTTATTGAATCCGGGAAAATGTCAGTAAAAATTGCGTCAAGCTGCTGTCTTAAAAATTCCGGCGAAGATTCTAAAATTCCTGTAACTCCCGTAGTGTTTTGAGCCGTCAGAGCCGTTACAGCACTCATAGCATAAACACCGTTCATTGTCATTGTTTTAATATCGGCTTGGATACCCGCACCGCCTGAGCTGTCGCTGCCTGCAATAGTTAAAGCTGTTTTCATTTTTTATTTTTCCTTTCATTCGAGTATGCAAGACTTAAAATTATTTAACTCAGCTTCATTCATTCCTGAAGCGATCAAAAATTTTTCAGCATAAGAGACAAGATCTGCGTTTTTTGCGTCAACGTTTTCATCTTGAATTATTTCTTTAATCATCGGGGTAAAAAGCTGAGTGATAATAGTATTATATTTTTTATTATCGCTTTCACTTGTAATCCCGTAATAATTAGCAAAAGAAATCATGTAGTCATTCAAAATTTCTTCATATGACGCACCGGCAAGCATAGAAATTAATATACAGACAAAACCAGTTCTGTCTTTGCCTTCGAGACAGTTAATTAAAAACGGGCCTTCATGAGCAGACATAGCGTTAAGGCCTGAAATTAATTTTTTTCTGAAAGTTTCTGAATAAAAATTCGCTGACATTCCGCAAAGAATAACGTTTTTATTTTCGTATAAATCAAGAAAATACGGCGAGGCAAAATCGGATTTTGAAATAAATTTTTTTATTTTTTCTTCGTTATCGGCAAGATCTAAAATACATTTTATTCCGGCATTTTTAATAAGTCCGTCAACATAGTCGGCTCTATTAAATGTAATGTCGCAGGGCGAGGCGGAACGGTAAAGAAAATTTTTTTTCAGCTTCCCTATATTAACGGCGCGGAAATTTGAAAATTCTTCATCGCTTGAATATTTGCTTCTGTCGTTTGAATACTGAATATTTCGAACCTCTTGAATATCTTTATATTTTCCTTTTGAGTTTAACGACACTAAAACAAAATCATTTTCATTCAGGCTTAAATCTTCCCATATATCAGAGCCTAAATTTTTTTTAAGCAGTACATTTTTCCCGTCCGGATAAGCAAGTAAAAGAAGACTTCCGATTTCAGAATAATAGCCGTTGTAGTAAGGAATATCTTCGAGTTTTTGACCGTTTGAAAAATTAAAATTCAAGCTGTCTCCGTACTCATAGCCTAAAGAATTAAAATCGTTTATAGCGCAGTGAATAATAACACCGCCGAATTCTTTTTCATGGCTTACTAAAAATTTTTCTTCAGCAAACGAAAACGGAACAAAAATAAATAAAGCAATAACGAGTAAAAAAATTTTTTTCATTTTTACTTTTTACCCCCAAAAATTTTCTGATAAATTTCTTAATTCACGCGCGGAATTTTCGATATTTCCGCTTGCAAAAATCGCGCTTATTACGGCAACTCCGGCTAAATTGCTTTCAGAAAGTTCATGAATATTTTTCGCGTTAATTCCGCCGATAGCAACGACAGGAATTTTTACGGCATCGCAGATTTTTTTCAAAGTCTCGTGAGAAACTTCAACAGCGTCTAATTTTGAGCCCGTATGAAAGACTGCTCCTGCGCCTAAATAATCAGCTCCTTTTTCTTCAGCCCTGATTGCTTCTTCAGGAGTTCTGACTGAAACGCCTAAAATTTTTTCACTGCCGATTAAATTTCTTACATTTCCGGCTTCCATATCGTCTTGGCCTACGTGGATACCGTCAGCATTAATTTCTATTGCGAGTTCAACATCATCGTTGATAATGAACGGGATTTTATATTTTCTGCAAAGCTGTTGAATTTCGAGAGCTTCGGCCTTAAATTCTTCGTGAGTTAAATTTTTCTCGCGTAATTGAATTAAAGTCGCTCCGCCCCGTATAGCTTTTTCAACGTCGTCATAAAGTCTTCTTCCATTGAGCCAAGCCCTGTCCGTAACGGCGTAAAGGATTAAATCTTTTTTATTTAATTTCATATTTCGCGCCCTCGTCTAAAATTTTTCCCGTCATGTTATAAATTGCGTCAATAATTCTGTTGCGGTAAGTCGAATTTCCATCGCCGTGCTGTAAATTTTTGAAAGCAATTTCGCCCGCAACGCCCATAAGACACACAGCTGAAGCAGCAGCCTCTAATTTATTTTCGGGATTAGCCGCTATAAATGCCGTCATTATTCCCGAAAGCTGACAGCCCGTGCCTGTAATTCTTCCCATTTCGGGACGGCCGTTGCGAATAACGAAGCATTTTTTATCATCAGCAACTAAATCAATAGCGCCGGTTAAAGCGATAACAGAGCCGGAATTTTTAGCGAAATCTTTGACGAATTTGACCATGAAAGAAAGATTTTCATCGCTCACAGCGTCAGCCTTGTCAGCGTCTACGCCTTTAGTTGAATTAGAGCCGAGCACGAGAGTTTTAATTTCAGAAGAATTTCCGCGAATGACATCAAATTTAATTTCTTTCATTAAATTCACGGCCGTATCTGTCCGCAATTTGCTTGCTCCTGCTCCTACGGGGTCAAGTAAAAGAGCGTGATTTAATTCCTCAGCTTTTTTTCCGGCTTTGAACATGCTTTGAATAGTTCTTGAATTTAACGTGCCGATGTTGATATTTAAGCCGCCGCAGATTGAAGTAATATCGACAGCGTCATCGGGTTCGTCAGCCATTACGGGACTTGCCCCGCAGGCTAAAATCGCGTTGGCAACGTCATTAACGGTAACATAATTCGTTATGTTATGAATTAAAGGAGATTTTTCGCGGACTTTATCGAGATATTTACCTAACAAAATATTTTCCCTCCAGAAAATTTTATTTTTTCATGCGAGTGAAAAACTTTTGCTTGAAAGTGAAAACCTTTTTTAACTTCCTACTTGCTTTTATGCTTCCTACGCCGGCATTATCCGGATCAGGTTATTATGGTCGGAATTTAATTATTTAATCCCCTCTCAGCCTGTTTAACAAGCTCCCATGAAAATTTTAATAATTATATCAGGTATTTTGTGAATTTTTAATCTTGATAAAAATAGTTGCATATGATATTCTTTCCGCCGTTTAATTAATTAATAAAAATCAAACGAAAGGAGAGAAAATTTATATGCGGCTTTCAACGACTGCGCGCTACGGTCTTCGGGCTATGTCGGATTTATGTTTGAGTTTTGAAAAGACTAACAGCCCCGTATCAGTCAGTGATATTGCCTCGCGTCAAAATATTCCGGTGAATTATCTTGAACAGTTATTCGGGAAATTAAGACGCAACGGAATTTTAGAAAGCGTCAGGGGAGCTCAGGGCGGTTATCTTTTAGCGAGAAAAGCTGAAGAAATTTCAATCGCTGATATTTTAGCGGCTCTCGGCGAACCTTTTATATTCGGCTCTTGCCAGACTGATAAAGGCTGTGAGAACGCCGTAACCTGTCCGACTTTTAATTTATGGAGGAAAGTAAAATCTTCGGTCGATGAGATTTTAGAGGCTACGACTTTGAAAGATATTGCCGCAGAAAAAAATTCTCTTCTTGAAAATCTTGAAAAATTTATAGATCCGGAACGCGAAAAAATTAAAAATTTAGCTGTTAAAAATTCAAAGGGGGATTAATTTATAAAAATGTTTGTTTATATGGATCACACGGCAACAACTCCCACAAGCCCGGAAGTTTTGAAAGCTATGATGCCGTATTTCAGTGAAAATTTTGGAAATCCGTCGAGTGTTTATTCTTTCTCGCGTAAAAGCAGAGCCGCTATCGAAAAAGCGCGGGGCCAAGTCGCTAAGGCTTTGAACGCTGACGAGGGCGAAATTTTTTTCACCGGCTCAGGCACTGAAGCTGATAACTGGGTATTAAAAGGAACTCTTGAAAAAGCTATGAAAGCCGGAAAAAATCATTTAATAACTACTCAAATTGAACATCACGCGATTTTACACACGGCTGAATATCTTAAAAAATATCACGGTGCCAGCGTTACATATTTACCCGTTAATTCAGAGGGTTTTGTGAGCGTAGAAGATGTTAGAAACGCAATCACCGATAAAACTGCTTTAGTTTCAATTATGTTTGCAAATAACGAGGTTGGAACTATTGAACCTGTTGCAGAAATCGGAGCTTTATGCCGCGAGAAAAAAATTCCTTTTCACACTGACGCTGTTCAGGCCGCCGCTCATCTTGATATTGACGTTAAAGCAATGAATATAGATATGCTCTCAATGTCGGCTCACAAAATGTACGGGCCTAAAGGTGTCGGAGCTTTATATTTAAGAAAAGGCATAAACATTGAGAATTTTATTCACGGAGGAGCTCAAGAAAAAAGACACAGAGCAAGCACTGAAAATATTGCGGGGATAGTCGGCTTCGGCGAGGCTATGGAAATTTTGAAATCGCGTCTTGACGATGACAAAAAAATTAATTCTGCCCGCCGTGATAGATTAATCGCAGGAATATTAGAGAAAATTCCTCACGCTAAATTAAACGGCGCGAGGGGTGATAAAAGACTTCCGAATAATATTAATTTCAGTTTTATAGGCGTTGAGGGTGAAACTTTATTATTAGACCTTGACGCAAAAGGAATTTGCGCTTCAACAGGCAGTGCGTGCAGTTCTGAAAGTCTTGACCCGTCTCATGTTTTATTAGCTTTGGGATTGAAACATGAAATGGCTCACGGCTCTTTGAGATTTACAATCGGGCGTTTAACGACTGATGAACAAATTGATTATGTTCTTGAAGTTCTGCCGGAGATAGTTTCAAGAAGACGCGCAATGTCCCCCTTATGGGAAGACTTTATAAAGACAGTGAGGAGTTAGGAGTTAGGAAGTAAAAAAACTTCTTCATTACAAAAAATTAAAATTAAAAAAGGAGCGTAAAAATTATGGCGTTAGATTACAGTCAAAAAGTTATGGATCATTTTATTAACCCCCGCAATGTAGGCGAAATTCCTGACGCTGACGGGGTAGGCGAGGCCGGTAACCCTAAGTGCGGCGACATTATGAAAATTTACTTAAAAGTCAATCCGGAAACTAAAGTGATTGACGATGTTAAATTCAAGACTTTCGGCTGTGCTTCGGCTATTGCGTCTTCAAGTATGGCAACGGAAATGATAAAAGGCCGTACAGTTGAGGACGCTTGGAACTTGACAAACAGCGCGGTAGCAGAAGCTCTTGACGGTCTTCCGCCAATAAAAATGCACTGTTCAGTCTTGGCCGAAGAGGCTATTCACACGGCTTTGAACGATTACAGAGCTAAAAACGGCATGGAAGTTATACCTATGGAACATCACGAAGATTAGATAAAAATTTTACTTGAAAAATTTTGAAGTCGGGTGTTTAGCTCGTGCTGAGTTAACCGCCCGCAAAAGATTTTTTCTTAACTCCTCAGGCTGGGTCATGCCTTTAACATTTTGAGCCGTTAAATGATTGCCGATATATAAATTTTCTTTTCTAATGTGAAGTTCGTAAGGTGCTATTTCAAGCTGTAAATATTTGTCGATATTATCTTTAATTTCTGCAATAATCTTAAAATTTTCCGGATTTTTATCAGCTGTCAAAACTGTTGCGCCGTCAATATCGAGATTAATTTTATTTTTTAACTGTTTTATTGATGTTCTTAATAATCCGAGTGAATATTTGCGTTCAATCGGGATATTTTTTTCATGAAGAATTTTCACAGCAGCGTCAAGTCTTTTAGGAGTGTCGGGGTGGTTCATATAAATTCCGTAATCGTGAATAGGCTGTCTATATTCTTCAGCCATAAATTTTTCAAATAATGTTATCATTCCGGTCGGCGAATATCCTGACTGAATTAATGCTTCGAGGCCGAATTTATCTGCTTCTTTTTCAAGTTCAAGAGTGTAAGAACTCGTTATAGCAACTTGGGCAACCTGAGCTAAAACTATCGGAGCAGCAGCACCGCCGCTCAAAATCATAACGGCAAGAGCCCCTAAACTAACTTTTTGGCTTTCTGCCGCTAATTTTAAGCCGTGTTTTCTGTCTGCGTGTATCATTTCATGAGCCATTACTGCCGCAAGTTCCGAGTCAGTCTCTAATTTTTTCATAATTCCGGTAGTAAAAAATATAAAGCCTCCGGGAAGACAAAAAGCATTTAATTCTTCACTATTAACGAGCCTGACCTGCCAGTCTATTCGCCGCTCCATGTAAGGTTCAAGACGGTTTACAATCATTTCTAATTTTGAAAGTACAGCAGGATCTGAAGCTAAAGGCCATTGCTGTTCAATTTGTTCAATAGCTTTCTGGCCGATTTTGCGCTCTTTTTCTAAATCAGTATCTTTTTCGGCTTTTTCAGCTGCTATTGCGTTTGAAATTCCTGAAAATAAAAATAGAAATAAAAATATAAAAATAAAAAATTTTTTCTTCATAATTGCACTATTATATTATGGAACCTCCCATACGTGCATAACTTGCGGCGGCGTTCCGTCCCTGAACACGCGAGGAGATCTGCGAGCGCAGACTATCTTTATATTTTTGAAGTTCGGCTATAGCGTTGTCTTCGGCCTGCATTATGCTTGTTGCTATTTCGCGGCTCTGCTGAATTAGTCCGGGCAATTCTTCATCGTCCGGATATAATTCTAAAAGACGAGTTCTCAATCCGCTTGGAGAATTTCCTACAGCAGGATTAGTTAAAACATCGCGCCAGCCGTCTGCAAGCAGCTGAAGTTCTGCAATTAATCCGTCTTTCTGCTCTAAAACCCTGAATAACTCGTCCATGTCGCTGTCAAGGACAATGGCCTCAAGCTCGCGTGAGATCATTGCCCTTAACTTTTTGCAGAGTTTAATTTCGCGTGAAATCAACTCTTTAGACTGTTCGAGAACATTAGCCTGCAAGAGAGAAACTCCTCGCCTTAACATTTGATGTTGCCTGAGCGGGTGTTTTTAACGCTGCCTGTGCCGGAGCAGAAGCTGCTGCGGGCTTTTTGCCTTCGATTTCGGCCATAGCGTTCTGAAGGTCTTTATCGTCAGGGTGTTCGGTCTGATATTCTTTTAGCAGTTTCATTAAAGCATTTTCCCAAGTCTGCTTTAACTCTTCGAGCATACTGCGGACAGTGCGGAGATTTTCCGGCTCTTTTTTCATGTTAGCGTCAATTAGAAGCTGATACATATACTCATAAAGCTGAATGAGTTTGTCGCCCATTTCGCCGGCTTTGTCGCGGTTGAGCGTTACCATTAATTCGCGGACTACTTCTTGAGCGCGGATAATTTCGCGGTTGGCTAAATCGTAATCCGGCGCATTATTTCCCTTTGCGAGCATAGCGTTTTCTGCCGCGTGGCATGCTTTTATGCCGATGTCGTAAGTTATAAGAAGAAGCTGTTCTTTTGTTGCTGTTGAAATTCTTGTTGCCTGATACTTAAATTGTGCGCTGTTGTTAATCATTTAATGACCCCCATATTTTTTAATTAGGGATTAGGGATTAGAGATTAGGGATTTTAACTCCTCACTCCTCACTCCTAACTCCTCACTATTTTTTCGCTGCTGGTTAATATATCGGCGTGAAAATTAAATTTGTTTAATTATATAAATACATGTTAAAATTTTTCATTGATTTTATTTCAGACAGGAAGGTTTTTATATGAAATTTTCTCGTTTTCTGCTTGTTTTTTCTTTTTAATTTCTATTTTTATATTGCCGGCTTATGCTGATTTTGTCTAAACAGATAAAACTACAGGGCAGACTAAATCTGTCGTTACTCAAAAAGAAAAAGGCCTTGTCGACTGAAGAAGCCCAGCAGAACGCAATAAACTACGCAGTTGAAGAGAGTTTAGCGCAAATGTTTTAATTTTTTATAAAATAATTTAATTCGGAGGATTTTTTCATGAAGCGCAAATTTTTCGCAATTTTTCTTTTAGCACTTTTAATCGTGTCAATTTCGTCAGCTTCATTCGCAAAGCCGAAGCAAAATTTAACCAGCTTCCCCGCCTTACCGTAAAGCCGTTTACGAATAAGACGGATACCCGTATCCCGACAGAAGCAATTACGGATATGTTCACAACGGAATTAGGAAACGCAGGGATTTTTAATCTTCTTGAACGTGAAAAACTTGATTATCTTGCGGACGAAATTCGTCTCGGACAGTCCGGGCTCGTGGATCAATCGACAGCCCACAAAGCCGGAAAGTTAAAAGGAGCTGAATATACTTTAACCGGAGCGGTTACACTTTATCACTATAATGTAAAAGGCGGCGCGGCAGGTTTTTTAGCAGCCGGAGGAGCGGCAGCAGCTAAAACGGCTTATGTTACTCTCGATATTAGAATAATCGACAACACTACCGGCGAATTAGTTTACGTAAACAGCGAGCAGGGCAGCGCAAAAAGAGAACTCGCAGGAGCAGGAGCAGCTTACAAAGGATTTTTTATAGGCGGCGGCCAAGCAAGTTACGGCGGAATTTTAGCGGCGGCAACACGCGATGCAGTAATTAAACACGTCAACGAAATGAATCAATATGACTGGAACGATTAAAGGAGTGTAAAATTTGTCAGTACAACGAAAATATTTTGGAACTGACGGCGTTAGAGATTTAGCTAACACCGGCAACATGACACCCGAATTAGCTTTAAGATTAGGACGGGCATTTATAAAATTTAATCACGGTAAAAAAATTGTCATCGGCCTCGATACACGTTTAAGCGGCTCTATGCTCGAAGGGGCTTTGAGCGCGGGAATGACATCAGAGGGAGCGGAAGTTTTTTCAGCTGGAATAATTCCGACTCCGGGCGTAAGTTTTGCTGTAAAAGAATTAAAAGCTGACGGAGGAGCAGTTATCAGCGCGTCTCATAATCCTGCGGAATATAACGGAATAAAATTTTTAGGCTCTGACGGCTGTAAACTTTCAGACGATGAAGAACTTGCTATTGAAAAATTATTATTCTCGGAAAATAATAATAATTCTCAAGATAATATCGGGCAAATTCATCAACGTCCCGACTTAGTAAAAAATTACGCTGAACATATTGCAAGCTATTTAGATGATGACAGCGTAATTAATAATGTCGTTTTCGACTGTGCCTGCGGAGCTTCGGCCATGAGCGTGCCGGTTTTAGTCGAAAAAACAAAATTTTCAGCTTTGAACACCGCAATAATTTCACGTGAATTTGACGGACGTAATATTAATAAAAATTGCGGCGTTATGCACATGGAAAATTTAACTGATTATGTCGTAAAAAATAAAATGTCTTTGGGTTTTGCTTTTGACGGCGATGCTGACAGAGTTTTAATCTGCGACAACAAAGGCCGGATCATCGACGGAGATATTATTTTATGGGTGCTTGGACGCTGGCTAAAAAAACGCAACGCTCCGGGTAGTGATAAAGTCGTTGTTACAGTGATGAGCAGCATGGCTCTCGAAGCTCATTTGAAAAAGGACGGCATTAAAACTCTGCGCTGCCCTGTCGGTGATAGATACGTCCTTGAAACTATGCGCGAAAATAATGCAGGTCTCGGCGGCGAACAATCCGGGCATATTATAGCGAGCGAGTTCACAGGCACGGGCGACGGGCTCTGCACGGCAGTTTTATTTTTGAACGCTGTTAAAGATTTAGGCGAAAATATTTCGGATTTAGTCGACAGGTTTGGGCGTTATCCTCAAAAACTTACGAATTTAGCTCTGAAAAAATCCCGTGATCTTGTTGACATTGAAGCAGTTAATAAAATTGTAAGTAAATATGAAGCTGAAATTTCCGGCGGCAGAATTTTCGTCCGGACTTCAGGCACTGAGCCGCTGCTTAGAATTTTAGTTGAAGCTCCCGAAAAAAACAAAGTTGAAGAAATTTCAAATATTTTAGCTGCAGAACTTGAAAAATTCTGCTAAATAAAAATCCCGGACTTAAATCCGGGAACTTTTTTTATTAATTATTTATTTCTTTATTTTCTGCGTTTCTTGGAATTTGAAGCTGATTTTAATTTTTTAAGACTGTCAAGAGTCGGCTTATAATTCGGATTTACTTAACCCTCTAATTTATTTTAATATTTGATAAGTTTCTCCGCCGATTTTAATATCTAAAAATTCAGGTTCTGAGGTCGAAAATTCCTGCGAAGATATTTCAGAAGGTTCAAAAAATCCGTTCACAAATCCTAAAAATTCCGGCTTAATCGAAGAATTTTCATTATTAATTTTATAGACCGTTCCGGAGTTCTGCGTGAATAAAATTAAATCGCTGTTGCCCTCTCCGCGTTCAACGTTTGCGAACATGAAAAGAATTTCGTTTGAGGTTTCGATATTTTGAAAAGTCCCCGAATTTCCGCCCCATTCTTCAACGAAATAATCTATATATTCTTCGGGAAGTTTCGAGCCTTCAGGCAAGACTTTTGCCGCTGAAATTATTTCGCGCCTTATTGACTCCGGCGGAATGTTATTCAATAAATAAACTGCATATTCCGAAGCGTTCACAGCCATAGCAGAAGCAACGCCTTTTTTAACTTCTTCGGAGCCGTCTCTGGCAAGAGCCTCTAAAACTTGATTCCCGTACCGTCCTAAATGAAATCTTGTGTAAATATAATCAAATTCATCGGGCAAAATTTCGTTATTTTGAAGTCTTTGAGCCTGATTAAAAGCCGCGAGTCTATAAGGGTCAAGGATAGGCGAATTCATTAATGTAACGATAACTGCCATAAATAAAACCGAAGCCATATTAACACGGCCTATAGCTGACGGCCACTTTCTTAATAAAACTGCTCCGGCATAACCTAATCCCCAAAATCCCGTAACTATAACTAAAAACATAGCGTGAATTCTGTCCGTTGAAAGTCCGTACTGCTGAATTCTTAAACCGACTGAGTAAACGCATAAAACAAAATAAAACGGAAGGCAGAGCAGCGAAATTTTAGCTAATAAATTTAAGAAAGGAGTTCTAAAAACCGATTTAGTTCCATCGAGCCACGCGGCGTTAGTTAAAATTAATGTTCCAACCTGCAGCAAGAGCATTAAAGTACTCGCCTGGCCTGTGCTCCATAAAGTTTTTAAGCCGGAATAAGGCAGACATAATAAAAACATTACCGAAAGAACAGAGAAAAACGGCAGAAGCCACGCTAAAACCGACAAAACCCACCGCCCTAAGCTGTCTATGCCCGGGTGTTTAATAGCAACTGAAATCGAAATTGCTATCGTTATGCTCGACAGCGGAACTGAAATTAACGGATTAAAAATTACGAACGGAACTTCAGGAAGTCCGACAATATCAAATAATAATCCCGCCGTAACAAGCAGGCCCCAAAAGACAGCAATAACTATTGAAGCCTGAAACAGCAAAAATAAATTTCTGCAGAACTGAAAAAATATCTCGCTGTAAGGAAATTTCCAGCTCCACGCGGCTATACGGCACTGAAAGAACGGAATTAATAAAAATACCGTCATGCTGACCCGGATTAAATCAGATTTTTGCGACGGCATAACTTCAAAATTTCCGACAGCAGGCGAATACCACGACCATAAACGATAAAGCCAGAATATTAATAAAACCGCAGTCAAACCGAAAAGCAGATTAACAAGTCTGCGCCCCCAATGTTCCTGCGAGAGCCAAAAGACAAACGGAACTAAAAAAATCACCGTCATCGGCGCAAATTTCATAGGACCTGTAAAAGATACGGCATAAACTGCAAGCAGCAAGCCTTGAATTATCGCCGAAATTATTACCCAGATATAACGTTTTTTATCAATGTTGTTCATGATGAAAAAATTTAATTTTTAATTTTTATTTCGAGTAAGTGTATTTAATTCCGCCCTTCAAAGCCTTAGGCAAAGTCCTTGATGATAAAGTTGCCTGCCCGTTTTTCAAAACGACTTTGTGAAGCGTCAAAGGCAGAGGAAACTCTCTTAAATTAACAAGAGGCTGTATTTTTTTCAGGGCTTTATTCGTAACGTAGTCGGGAACGTCTAACTTATTAACTTTTACGAAAGGATTATCGAGCCATAATTCTTTGCCTTGAACGATTTTTAATTTGCTGTCGATTTCGAGCAGAATATCAAGGAACGAATATTTATAATATCCACGTCCGCTGAGACCCTTAGGCGAAATTTTCATGTTCAGGTCGTGCCAATGCTCGTCATTTTGGCCGAAATTTTTATCTGAGATTGACTTATTAATGTCGTTCTCTAATAAAGTCGCCGTAGCTAAAACTGAAATAGCGTCCTTGCACTCGACATTGCCTTTTGACCATTCTGAAGGCTCGTTGAACTGAACTCCGCGCATATTTACGGTAAGAGAACTTAATCTCAGCTTTTCAATCACAACGCCCTTCAAGTCCATATAAATTTCAGTGAATAAACCTGTAGCATCGGGCTTGTCTGCAATTATGAGCGTAGCTTTTTCGGGCGTAAATTTCTTTACGTAAAAATTCAAAAGGTCTTCAACCTCGTCAGCGCAGGCCATGCAGGGCAGCATGAAAATCGAAATCATTAACGCGAGTAAAAATTTTTGTTTAATCTTCATTTTATTAATATCTCCCGGAAAAATATTTTTTGTAACTTATTATAATATAACTATGAAAATATATGACGAGATTAAAAATGCTCTCGATATTGCGGATATTATCGGCGAGCGTGTAAGACTGAAACGCAGCGGGCGCGGCTTCGTGGGTTTATGTCCGTTCCATGAAGAAAAAACGCCGTCATTTCACGTCTTCACGGACACACAGTCTTATTATTGCTTCGGCTGTCAGGCCGCCGGAGATATTTTCACGTTCGTAATGAAAACTGAGGGCTTGAGTTTTCAGGAAGCTCTCGAACTCTTAGCTGACCGTGCAGGAATAAAAATTTCCCGTAACGAAAATAAAAACCGCAATGAAAAATCTCTCTATGAAATTTTAGACATTGCCGCAAAATTTTTTACGGCAAATTTAACGGGCGTTCAGGGTTCAGCTGCCCGCGCCTATATGCAAAGACGGAACATGAACGCTGACGACATTACGAAATTTTCGCTCGGTTACAGCTTAAACTCTTGGGACAATTTAATTAATTATTTAAGAAGAACAGGCGTTAAAGATAATCAATTATTAAATTCCGGATTAGCTTTGCAGGGCTCGCGCGGACTTTACGACAGATTTCGGGGCCGTTTAATTTTTCCCGTCAAAGATATAGCCGGAAGAGTTATAGCATTCGGAGGACGTTTAATAGACGGAGAGGGGGCAAAATATATCAACAGTCCCGAAGGCGAAATTTACAGCAAACGAAAAAATTTATATTTGCTGAACGAAGCTAAAAAATTTATACGCGAAAAAAAACGCTCGATTTTAGTTGAGGGTTATATGGACGCTTTGAGGCTTCATAAATGCGGATTTTGCGAGACAGTTGCGTCTCTTGGGACATCATTGACGGCGGAACAGGCGGAATTATTATCGAGATTTTCATCACGCTGTTATATCTGCTACGACAGCGACACGGCCGGACAAAACGCTATTTTACGCGGAATGTATATTCTGCAGGAACACGGGCTTGATGTTCAAGTCGTAAAAATTCCCGAAGGCAAAGACCCAGACGAATTTTTGAGTTCAAATCCTCCCGAAGAATTTGAAAAAGCAATTTCAAACGCCGAGCCTTTAGTCCTGCATCAGATTAAAACTCTTGAGCCTGTGCTGAAAAAAAATGAAACCCGAAAATCTGCAGTTAAAGAATTATTTGAAAATTTATCGCGTCTTAATATAAATGAAATTCTGCCGTACCGTTCACAGCTTAGCGAATTGACGATGATACCGCCGACAGAAATCGATAAAATTTTACTCGGAGAAAATAAAAATAATAATACTAAAATTAACACGGTCATTAAAGACGAAATTTTTACGCGCAAAAACTCATCCGACATTTTAGAAGCCGGATTTTGCGCAATGCTTTTTAATTATCCGGAGTGCCGTTTAAGCATTGAGCCTTCAGAAGCGTGTGAAATCCTTTCAAATGAACTTGCACAAGATACAGCTTTATCAATTTTATCGGAAAACCCGGACACTCTTTATTCGTTATGGCTTTCGACGGGCGACACTGATAAAACTGCTTTTATTAAGCGCGGCGAAGAATTTTCACGTTCTCTTGAAGGCAAAAATATTAATGACAAATGGCAGTCTCTTTACAGCATTATTAAATCTAAATCTATAAAAAGAAAAATCGCCGAACTTCAAATTAAATTACAGCAAAATAAAGCCTCGCCCGAAGATTTATTATTGCTTCAAAAATTACAGCTCGAAAAAGCCCTTAAAAATTCTCAAATTCCTCATCGCCCGTAAAGTCTGCACGCTGCTTTCATTCTGTCTGCAAGACCTTCAGTAACAGCATCAGCCTGCATTTTCCAAGCCCAATTTCCTGACGGTGTTGAAGGTATATTAGTACGGCTTTCAGTTCCGAGTTTCAAATAATCCTGCATAGGAACTATAGCTGTATCAGCAACGGAACTCAAAGCGAGCCTTGTAACTTCACTCGTGAAAATATATCCGTCAATAATATCGCGGCCGACATAAGACGAAAAATTTTTAATTTCTTCGTCAGTCGCGTCGTTTTCAAACCAGCCTCTTGAAGTATTATTATCGTGAGTGCCGGTGTAGACTACGCTGTCCCTTGTATGATTGTGAGGCGCATAAGGATTATCGGCGGGATTTCCAAAAGCAAAATGCAAAACTAACATTCCGGGTAAATTCATTTTTTTGCGTAACTCTTCGACATCGGGCGTTATGATTCCTAAATTTTCAGCCCAAAACGGCATTGACGGGAAATTTTCTTTTAATGCCGCGAAAAATTTTTCGTAAGGAACATCTATCCATGTACCATTTTGAGCGGTTGTTTCACCGTAAGGCACAGCCCAATAAGCTATTAAGCCTCTAAAGTGATCTATTCTGACTTTATCGAACATGTTCAAGAGATTTTTAAGTCTGTCGATCCACCATTTGAAGCCCTGTTTTTCCATAACGTCCCATTTGTAAGTCGGATTGCCCCAAAGCTGTCCAGTAGCACTGAAATAATCAGGCGGAACTCCTGCAACTGTAACGGGATTTAATTCTTCATCGAAATCAAAAAGTCCGGGATTTTGCCAAACGTCAGCACAGTCGCGCGTTACATAAAGAGGCATATCTCCGACAAGTTCTATATTTAATTTCTTAAGATGTTTTCTTAATTCAGCGGCCTGAGTGAAAAATATAAACTGGTAAAATTCCTGCCGCGCTATTTCGTTGGAATATTCTTTGCTGAATTTCCTTAACGCTGCCGGATCTCTGTGCTTCAAGTCTTCGGGCCAATCGTACCAAGCCGCTCCGCCGTTTACTTGTTTAATTACGCTGAATAAAGCAAAATCTCTGAGCCATTCCGTTGACTTTCTGAACGCTTCAAATTTTTCATTAACGCTGCTGTTTTTTAGTGCACGTTTATAAGCGGCGTTTAATATTTCGGTCTTAAATTCGCGTGCTGCCTCGTAGTTTACTTTTTCAAGTTCTTTATCGAAATTAAATTTAGCGGCGATTTTCTTAAGTTCTTCGGGCAAAAGCAAATTTTCTTTTACAAGTTCGTCCGGACTTACTAACAAATAATTTCCCGCAAATGCCGATGTAGGACTGTAAGGAGAATTTCCGCAGCCAGGGTCAATAGTCGTCAGAGGCAAGACCTGCCAAATTTTTTGGCCTGCGTCATGTAAAAATTCAGCAAATTTCCAAGCCTCCGCCCCGAAATCGCCGATGCCGTATTTTGAAGGCAATGCAGTAACCGGCAGTAAAATCCCCGCGCTTCTTTTGTTCATAAAAATATTCCTCCTTTACAATTTTTCATCATAAACTGAACAGCCCGCTGTGAATGTCGCTGAAATATCAATTAATGAAATTTCTTCGGGTCTTACTAAAAACGGATCCTGTTCAAGCACAATTAAATCCGCGTCATTACCGACAGCAAGCTCGCCGCGTCTTAAATCATTGCCCCCGTTCCATGCAGCGCACCAAGTATAAACGCTCAAAGCCTCAGCAACGCTCAAGCCGTTTGAAACAAGACGTGAAATATTTTTAAGCGGTGAAGTTATATTATCTGCAGAACTTATAGAGCTTACAACGCCGTTCATAAAGGCTTCGTGAATGAAATTTTCATTTTGATTTACGATACTAATTCCGCCTAAATTTAATATTTTCATTCGTTCAAGACTTGAATCGGCGAAATTTTTTACTAAATGGCGCGAATTTTTTTTAACTTTTTTTGCAACTCTTTCGAGGGCATTAAGGCATGATTTATTATTATCTGTAATAACTTGACAGCCCGATAAATGAGCAGAAAAAATCATATTTTTTTGTTCCTGCTGATCAAGAGCGTCTTTAATTAAAATTCCTCCGATTTTGCAAAAAGGAAGCCCGTCGCCCGTTCTTAAACCTGAAGCTAAAAATTCATTTAATGAAGCTGAATTATCAAAACCGAAATTGCATCTTAATCTAAAATTTAATTTGTCATAAATTACATCATTAAGAACGCCCCATAAATTTTTTTCGTTGTAAAAATCCGCCCAAATTTCAGAAATTCCAAGTGCAATAATTTTAGGCGAGTAAGTTTCAAACAAAAATTTAATTTCATCGCTCGAAAGTTCGGGAATATGTCCGAAAAATTCTTCAGGCTCGACGGTTTCTTGAGGCATATTTAACTCGCTCATAGCCGCAGAATTTAAGATTATGTGAGTATTTTTAGCGTCAATAACGGCACACGGAAGCGAGTTAATGACTTCTTCAATATCATCGTGTGAAATTGAAACATCTTCCGGAAGATTTACAGCGATATACCAGCCGCGCAAAGGATTTTGTTTAGACTGAAAAAACGCGCTTAAAGCATCTTTGAAATCTTTGACTGAATGAGCACCGGAGAGATTTAATCTTTCCTGATTTTCAGCCCATGATAAAAAATTAATGCCGCTGTCGCAAAACGCGGGCAAAACAGTTCTGCCGTGAAGATCAATAATTTTTCCGCTGAAACCTGCCTCGTCATCAATCGAAACTATTAAACCGTTTTCAAAAGTTATATTCGAGGCAACTCCAGAGCGTGTATGAATTTTGCCGTTTATTAAAGAAATTTTTTCCTGTTGTATATTCATAATTTTTTATTTAAGAGTTAAGCGCGAGAAATTCTTTTCATTCCCCACCCCTAACTCCTAATTCCTCATTGTCTTAAAAAGTTCCGTTAAATTTAGTACCGATGCCGAAAAGCTGCAAAGACGTTTCCATCATTTCGTTCTGCTGCTTTACGAGCCAAGCACCTACAGCCATTCCGACTTTAGCCTGACTTAAATCCATTGAAGCTGCCGCTATTGTCATAGGGTCTGCTCCGCTTTCAAGAATTTGATTGCTTGCTGCTGCAGCCGTGCCCATAGATTTTTGCATCATCGCCATGCCGTTTTGGCCGAGCGCGTCATAATTACTTAAGCTAATCATGATTTTATTCGCCTTCTTTCTGAAATTAAGAATATTATATAATACGAAAAAATTTCAAAATAATTTTCGGAGGTTTTTATTAATTATGCAAGAGCAGACACGTGTAGCAGTGATGAGCGTAATCGTTGAAAATGTTGAAGCCGTTGAAACTCTCAATAATATTCTTCATGAGTACCGCGAATTTATTATAGGCCGTATGGGACTGCCTTATCATCAGAAAAAAATTAATATAATCAGCATTGCCCTCGATGCTCCTCAAGATATAATTTCGGCATTGTCCGGACGTGTCGGAAATCTTGATGGTGTCAGCGTCAAAACGGCGTTCTCGAAATAATTTTTTTAGTGAGGGGTTAGGAGTTATGACGTATAGTTTTGAACTTGACGAAGATACTCAAAAATTTGCTGAAACCTATGCTTCTGAAACCGGCGAGACTGTTGGAGAACTTGCGAAAAAAATTCTTCTTGAACGCATTGAAGATATAATGGACTTGAGACTTTATGAACAGTCAAAAGCTGAATATGAAGCAGACCCGCAAACATATTCACTTGATGAAATTGAACGTGAGTTAATGAGTAATGCGGTATAGCGTTGAATTTTCAAAGAAAGCCCGCAAAGAATTAAAAAAACTTGATGTTAATACCGCGCTGACAATCACAAAGTGGGTCAGAAAAAATCTTGAAGGCTGCGAAAATCCCAGACGTTTAGGAAAATCCTTAACAGGCAATTATTCAGGAAAATGGCGTTATCGGATTGGTGATTATAGATTAATTGCAGAAATTCAAGATGATAAAGTTATCATACTTGTTACTGCTGTAGGTCATCGCAGGGAAATATATTAAATGAAAACTTTAATCGAAAAATTAGCGTCTTCTCATTCGCTTGAGCTTCAAGAATACGAATTTTTAATTAAAAATTATAATGACGAGGCCGCGAAATCTTTACGAAAATTAGCGGATAAAACAAGGCGCGAAATTTACGGGAATAAAATTTTTGTTCGGGGTTTAATAGAAATTTCTAATATTTGCAGGAACGACTGCTTTTATTGCGGAATTAGAAAAAGCAACAAAAACTGTCAGCGTTACAGACTAACTCCCGAAGAAATTATTTCATGTTCTGATGAGGGCTATGAATTAGGTTTTAGGACTTTTGTTTTGCAGGGCGGAGAAGATAATTTTTTCACTGATGAAATTTTAGGAGATATTATCCGTGAAATTAAATCGCGTCATTCAGACTGCGCCGTAACTCTTTCAATGGGCGAACGAAGCTGTGAGAGTTATAAATTTTTAAGAGACTGCGGGGCAGACAGATATTTATTGCGCCACGAAACGGCAGATAAAGAGCATTATTCAAAATTGCACCCGTCTTCAATGTCTTACGAAAATAGAATTGAATGCTTAAAAAATTTGCGTGAATTAGGTTATCAAACCGGCTGCGGTTTTATGGTCGGCTCGCCTTACCAAACTGAAAAAAATTTAGCTCAAGACTTGAAATTTATAGAAACTTTTAAGCCGGATATGTGCGGCATAGGGCCTTTTATTCCGCATAAAGATACTCCGTTCAAAGATTTTAGGGCCGGGACTGCTGAATTAACTTGTTATTTATTATCAATTATAAGATTAATTTATCCGCCCGTTTTATTGCCTGCAACTACAGCACTCGGAACTATTCACCCGACGGGGCGCGAACTTGGAATTTTATCCGGAGCTAATGTTGTAATGCCGAATTTATCGCCCGTAAATGTCAGAAAAAAATATGAACTTTACGATAACAAAATCTGCACCGGCGAAGAAAGTGCTCAGTGCAGAGACTGTCTTAATAACCGAATGAAAAAAATCGGTTATGAAGTTGTAACTTCACGCGGCGATATTAAAAAGCAATAATTTTAAGTTTGTGATATAATACACGCAAATAAATTCTTCGATACGGGGAGAATTATTTTTTTCAACTACTTTTTCAACTACAAAAACTTAAAAATTATTTAGTCTTTCCAAAGGTTTATAATCCTTAAATAAAAATTAGAAATTCAATTCATAATTCTTGAAGAAAAGAGAAATTTTTACGCTTGACAAATTTAAGTTCTCGTTATAAGTTTATTAGGCCAAACAAATTTATATGACGGGAAAATTATAAAATGAACTCTAAAGACGCAGATATAATTAAAAAATTTATGGAGCATATTAAAAATTTTGACGATGAAAATTTTGTCAAAAGTATATTATTTTGTTTTTGGCGCGCCAACTATAAAGGGAATTAAGGCCGCATGTCTGATAAATTTCAGACGCAGAGGAAATATCGATATAAAAACTTTATGGAAACAAAATGCCGATAAATGGCTGAATCCTTTGGGAGTTCAATGGCTCTTGTTAAATGAAAACGACAGCAAAAATAAAAATGCTCTCGTCTTGATTTACAGGCGCGAATTATTAGCCCGTGCGCTTGAATGTAACGAAGCCTGCGAAATTCTCAGGGCTTGCGGCTATCCTCTTGAGGATTTAGATGCTTGTTTGGCCTGCCTAAGAAAAAAATTCTCAGGCAAATTTCCTCACGAGATCGGATTATTTTTAGATTATCCGCCTTACGATGTCAAATGCTTCATGGAAAATAAAAAATGTGAAAATCAACTTTGCTGCGGTTACTGGAAAGTTTACGCAGGTGTCAGCAAAGCCATGCAGACTTTCAGGAAATACCGTAAAGCAGAGTGTGATGCTGCCCGGTTAATTTTGACGGGGCATTAAAAAAATTTTTAATGGAGGATTTTTAGAAATGTCAAAAGTTTTAGTAGTTTACGTAACAACAACAGGCAACACCGAAAAAATGGCCAACGCGATCGCTGACGGTGCAAAAGGCGCGGGCGCGGACGTTACATTAAAAACTGTCGGCGACGCTTCAGTCTCCGAACTTGCCGGTTATGATGTCATAGCTTTCGGATCGCCTGCAATGGGCGCGGAAGTCATCGAAGAAGCAGAAATGGAACCTTTCTTCACTGAAGCTGCTTCGGCAATCAAAGGCAAGAAAGTCGCTGTCTTCGGCTCATACGACTGGGGCGACGGCGAATGGCTCAGAACTTGGGAAGACCGCTGCAAAGAGGCCGGTGCCGTTATCGTTACGGAAGGCTGCAAGGCTCATCTTGAACCCGATGACGAAGCTCTCGCCGCCTGCAAAGACTTCGGAGCAAAACTCGCGTAATAAAAAAATTTTTTACACGGCCAAAAGAAGAATCTCCCGGAAAATTTTTTACGGGAGTTTTTTTATTTTTCAAATAAATTTCTGATTGACTAATTTCAAATCTGTGAATATACTTTGCAAAAATTTTTTATAATGAGGTATTAATATCAGGTGCTAAAAAATCGAAAATCACGGCAGGACGAATTATTAAAAATAATTTCTTCAAATCCTATGATAACGGATAATGAACTCGCTGAGCGTCTCAATGTCAGCGTCAGCACAATTCGCCTTGACCGCGCTTTGACGGGAGTGCCTGAACTTCGTGAAAGAATTAAAACTATGGCGGAGAAAGCCGTCAGCAAATTGCAATCTCTAAGCCCGTCCGAAGTTATCGGCGAACTTTTAGAACTTGAGCCGGATAAATGGGCTCTTTCAGTTTTAAGAACTGCTAAAGAAATGGCTTTCAGATTTACTGACATTGTCAGCGATAATTATATTTATGCTCAAGCCGGATCTATTGCAGTTGCTGCTATAAATGCCGCTAAAGTTATAATTGACTCCATGCGCGGAGAATATAAAGGACACGCCCGTGTCGGTGATGTTTTAATCGCCCGTGCTAAAGTCGGAGTTAATCATGACGGCAAAAAAATTGTCAGCGTCCGGACAAGAGTAGGCGACAAAGAAATTTTTGTAGGACGCTTTATTATTGAAATCTTAGATGAGGCAGGTGAAAAATTTTGAGCGGAAAAAATATCGTAATAGCTTTAGACGCTATGGGCGGCGATAACGCTCCCGGAGAAATTTGCGCCGGAGCATTAAAAGCCGTTGAAAAATATAATGATATTGAAATCGTTTTGACCGGAGACAGTGAAAAAATTAAAGCCTGCGGAATTAATCACGATAGAATTCATATCGAACACGCGAGCGAATTTATTGACCCCGATGAACACCCGGCCAACGCAATTAGAAAAAAGAAAAATTCAAGTTTAAGAATAGCTATGGAAATGGTACGGCGCGGAGATGCTCAAGGCCTTGTCTCAGCAGGAAGCACGGGGGCAATCGTTGCGGGCGGTGTCTTAGTTGTAGGCCGTCTGCCCGGTGTTGACAGACCCGCACTCGGTGTGCCTATTCCGTCAGTTGAAAAAGTTTCTTTAATGCTTGATGTCGGCGCAACTGTCCGCTGCAGCCCTAAAAATCTTCTGCAGTTTGCTTTAATGGGCGAATTATATTCAAAAAAAATTTTGAAAGTTGAGCGTCCTGAAATAAAATTATTATCGAACGGCACAGAAGAAATTAAAGGCGATGATACAGTCTTAGGAGCCCGCGAATTAATAGAACAGCACGGAGATATTAATTTCGGCGGCTATATCGAGGGCAATGAAGTCGTAGCCGGTCATGCTGACGTTATAGTATGCGACGGTTTCAACGGAAATATCGCGCTTAAACTCGGCGAAGGAATTATGCAGAGTTTGAAATCTTTATTGACTGACGAAGTTAAAAAATCTTTAATGGCTAAGGCCGGAATGGTTTTAATGGCTCCGGTCGTAAAAAAATTATGGAAGAGATTTAATTATGAACAGTACGGAGGCTCGCCTTTGCTCGGTGTTAAAGGTGCTGTGATTAAAGCTCACGGACGTTCAAAATCTCCGGCAATTTTAAGTGCTGTTTCGGTCGCAAGAAATTTTATTAATGAAAACGTCAACGGTCTTTTAGAAATAAAAGAATAAAGTTAAGGAGTGAGTTTATAAAAAATGCTACTGAGAGAAAATAACAGAATTTGCAAACTGCTCGGCACTAAATACCCTTTAATTCAGGGCGGTATGGCTTGGGTAGCTAACGCTGAATTAGCTTCGGCAGTGAGCAACGCGGGAGGTCTCGGAATAATCGCGGCTGCTGCAACTCCGCCGGATATTTTAGAGCAGGAAATTATTAAGGCTAAAAAATTAATCGAACCCGGCCGTCCTTTCGGTCTTAATATAATGTTAATGTCCCCGACTGCTGAAAGTGCTGTCGAAGTTGCTTTGAAGCATAAAGTCCCGGTAGTTACGACAGGAGCAGGAAGTCCCGGAAAAGTTTTAGAAAAATTAAAGCCCGCCGGAACTATCGTAATTCCTGTAGTTGCTTCAGTAGCTCAGGCTAAAAGAGTAGAGAAGCAGGGAGCAGACGCTGTCGTAGCTGAAGGCATGGAAGCAGGCGGACATATCGGAGAATTAACTACGATGGTTTTAACGCCTCAAATTTCTCAGGCCGTAAAAATTCCTGTATTTTGCGCAGGCGGTGTCGCTGACGGTCGCGGAGTTGTAGCGGCTTTTGCACTCGGTGCTGAGGGAGTTCAGGTCGGTACGAGATTTATTTGCTGTGAAGAATGTACAGTTCACGCTAATTATAAGCAGGCCGTTATAGACGCTCGCGACAGAAGTACAGCTATTACCGGACAATCTTTAGGTCATCCTGTAAGATGTTTGAGAAATAAATTAACGGCTGAATTTGAAAAATTAGAAGCTTCGCGTGCTCCCGCGAGTGAAATTGAAGCCTTAGGAACAGGGAAACTGCGTGCTGCTGTCATTGACGGCGATACAGACTGGGGCTCATTAATGGCCGGTCAGAGTGCCGCAATGGTCAACGAGATTTTACCGGCTAAAGTTATAATTGAAAATATGTTCGCCGAAGCTGAAAAAGTTTTATCGAATATCGGAGAGGTGAAAAAATAATGAGCAATTTTGACGAAATTAGAAGACTTGCCGAAGCAGGCGATCCGATGTCCCAAAATCGTTTGGGCGTTTCTTACGGTGAGGGTCGTTTAGGAATGCAAAATCAATCTGAGGCCTCAAGATGGCTTAATAAATCAGCCGATCAGGGCAATGAAGCAGCGAAAAATAATCTCGCGTATAGATATAATTCTGTGCAGACTTCGCAATTTTCGCCAAGTTCAAGCAGCACCGAAATGAGAGCAAAAGTTCAAAGAGGCTACTAAAAATAGTGAGGCCTGCCTGACGGCAGTCAGGAGTTAGGAGTTAGGAGTGAGGAGTTAAAAAAAAATTTCTATCTCTTCACTAAAATTAAAGTTAAAAAAAGAAGGTGAAAAATAATTATGAGTGAAAATAAATACGCTTTATGTTTTCCCGGACAGGGCTCGCAGACTGTCGGAATGGGGAAAGAAATTTATGAGGCTTTTCATGCCGCTAAAGATGTCTTTGACGAAGCTGACGATGCTTTGAATTTTCATTTGAAAGATTTAATTTTTAACGGCGATGAAAAAGAATTAACTTTAACGAAAAATTCACAGCCCGCAATTATGACTGTAAGCATTGCCGCTTTAAGAGTTTTAACTGACGAAATGGGCGCAAATATTAATCCCGTATGCTGTGCCGGTCATAGTTTAGGAGAATATACGGCCTTAGCAGCGAGCGAAGTTTTGAATTTTAGGGACGCTGTTCAGTTAGTTCATAAGCGCGGTCTATTCATGCAGGAAGCTGTACCCGAAGGTAAAGGAGCTATGGCGGCTATGCTTGGCCTCGATGATGACGGAGTTAAAAAACTTTGCGAAGATTTAGCACCGAACGGCGAAATTCAGCCCGCTAATTTTAATTCGCCCGGTCAAGTTGTAATTTCAGGTTTGAGCGAATTTATTGATAAAGCTATCGAGAACGCTAAAACTTACGGAGCTAAAAAAGGCGTGAAATTAAACGTCTCTGCACCGTTCCACAGCGTTTATATGAAACCTGCCGCTGAAAAATTAAAATCGGAATTTGAAAAAATTTCCTGGAATACGGCAAAATTTGATATTATTGCTAACGTCAGCGCGAAACCTGTAAAAAATCCTGACGAAATTCGGGATTGTCTTTACCGTCAGACTTTCAGCCCTGTCTTATGGTCGCAGAGTGTTGCTTACATGGCCGACACTTTAGGAATTAATAATTATTTCGAGATCGGAGCAGGCGAAGTTCTTTCGGGATTAATTAAACGCTGTAAAAAAGGCATGAATTTATTTTCAGGCGCAACGCCGGAAAAATTAGAAATTATCCGTGAGGAATTAGAAAAATGTTAGCACTCGTAACAGGAGCTTCAAGAGGTATCGGGCGCGCTGTTGCTCTCGAACTTGCGAAAAATAATTTTAACGTAGCTATAAACTATAATAACAGCATGGACGCGGCAAAAAGTTTATGCAGTAAAATAAATTCAATGGGCGTTAAAGCAGGTTATTTCAAGGCTGATGTGAGTAACAGCGATGACGTTATAAATTTATTTAAGAGCGTTAAAGATAATATGGGCGAAAACGTCAGCATTTTAGTAAATAATGCAGGAGTTACGCGCGATAATTTATTAATGCGGATGAAGAACGAAGACTGGCAGACCGTCATTAACACGAATTTGAACGCTGCTTTTTATTGCACCCGCGAGGCTATTCGTGATATGGCAAAAGCCCGCTACGGAAGAATTATTAATATTGCTTCAGTCGTAGGTTTGACAGGCAACGCAGGCCAAGCTAATTACGCCGCTTCAAAAGCTGGTATAATCGGCTTCACTAAATCTATAGCGCGTGAATATGCAAATCGCGGAATAACTGCTAACGCAATCGCGCCGGGATTTATTGAAACTGATATGACTGAAGTCTTAAAGCCCGAAGCCAAAGAGGGAATATTAAAATCAATTCCTTTAGGCTCAATCGGAAAAGCTGAAGATGTCGCTAAGGCTGCCGCGTTTTTTGCAAGCGAAACAAGCTCATATATAACAGGTCAGGTTTTAGCAGTTGACGGCGGCATGACAATGATTTAAGATTTTAAGCGAAATTTTTTAAGGATTATCTCATAAGGGAGGTGAATTAACATGAAGAAAGAAGAAGTTGTAGCAAAACTGAAAGGTATCGTAGCAAATCGTCTTGATGTCGAAGAAGATCAGGTTACTGAAGAAAAATCTTTTGTCGAGGATTTAGGCGCAGACAGCCTTGATATAGTTGAACTTATCATGGGAATTGAGGACGAATTTGGAATCGAAATTCCTGACGAAGATGCCGAAAAATTAACATCAGTAGGCGAAGCATTAAAGTACACGCTCGAGAAAATCAACGTGGAAGACTAAAAATAATTAGGAATTAGGAAGTAGGAAGTAGGAAGTAAAACACTTTCTGCTTGTTGCTTCCTGTTTTTTATATAAAAAATTTTATTTTAGGAGATGAAGAATTTGAGCGAAAAAAAACGCAGAGTAGTTGTAACCGGCTTAGGTCCTGTAAGTCCTATAGCACTCGGCAAAAAAGATTACTGGCAGGCTCTCCGCGACGGTAAAAACGGTATCGGCCCTATCACTACTTTTGATTTAGGCGACTGCCCTGTAACTTTCGGAGCTGAAATTAAAGATTTCGACCCGTCTGTCTATATGCCCGGCAAAGAAGCTAAACGTTCTGACAGGGCTATTCATTTTGCTGTAGCTGCTGCCAAACTTGCCGTTGAAGATTCAAAAATTGATCTTTCAAGCATTGATCCTTATAGATTAGGTGTTTATATCGGCACGGGTCAGGGCGGAATTGAAACATCTTTCAACAATTTCAAGACTATGCTCGAAAAAGGCTCGAAAAGAGTCAGCCCTTATTTTATTCCGATGATGATCAGCAACATGAGCACAGCTTACGTTGCTATAGTTTTGGGAGCAAAAGGCCCTAATTTATGTGTCGTTACGGCCTGCGCTACTTCATTGCACAGCATGGGCGAGGCTTATCACGCTATTGTCCGCGATGACGCTGATGTAATTATTGCAGGAGGAACTGAAGCGGCTTTAAGGGCTATCAGCATTGCAGGATTTGCATCAATGAAAGCATTATCGACAAAGAACGATGACCCTCAGCACGCCTCAAGACCTTTTGACAAAGACCGCGACGGTTTTGTAATGGGCGAAGGAGCAGGCGTTGTAGTCCTCGAAGAACTTGAACACGCTTTAGCACGCGGGGCTCATATTTATGCGGAGTTTACGGGCTATGGAACTTCATGCGATGCAGGACATATTACAGCCCCCGACCCTGAAGCAAAAGGCGCGGCATTCGCTACAGAAAAAGCAATGAAAATGTCGGGCTGGGATAAATCTCAAGTTGACTATATCAATGCTCACGGAACTTCAACGGGCTTGAACGACAAAATGGAAGCCGGAATGATTAATCACGTCTTCGGCGAAAATGCAAAGAACATAACCGTAACTTCAACAAAAAGCATGATAGGCCACTGCTTAGGCGCGGCAGGCGGTCTTGAAGTTATAGCTTCAATGCAGGCAATCGAAGAGAATTTCATTCACCCGACTTTGAATTACACAACCCCCGACCCTGAATGTGATGTTAATATCGCAACAGGCAGGGGCGTAGACAGAAAAGTCGACAGGCTCTTAGTAAACAGTTTCGGCTTCGGCGGTCATAACGGTGTTTTAGCGTTCCAGAGATATGCCTAAGTTTGAAGAAGAATTCGGCCCGAGACGCAAAAAAGCTGTCTTCGATGAAAAAGCCTTGAAAGTCCTTGAAGACAATTTAGGCTATACATTTGAGGACAGATATTTGCTCGAAGAGGCATTAACTCATTCGTCATTTTCTCGTGAAAACGGATTATTTCACAATAACGAACGACTTGAATTTTTAGGAGATTCAATTTTAAGTTTCGTAACCGCCAGAGCCTTATATAGAATGTATCCGGAAGCTAACGAGGGCGAATTAACTCAAATGCGCGCCGAACTCGTCAAGAGCGAATCGCTTTATAAACGTGCTGAATTATTAAATATTCCGTATTTATTACTGCATGGCCGTTCGATTAAAGACCCTCTGCCTCATTCAATGTGCGCTGATGCGGTCGAGAGTGTTTTAGGTGCAGTAGTTCTTGACGGGGGAGTTTCGTCAGCTGATAGAGTAATTAAAAAATTATTTCTTCAAGACCTCGAAGAGCAGGAAGCTACACACGACCCTAAAACGGCGTTGCAGTTATGGCTTCAGGCTCGTCATATGCCCTTGCCGAATTATGAATTATTGAAAGTTGTAGGGCCTTCACACGCTCCGGAATTTACGGTGAGGCTCTACATGAACGGCTTTGAGCATATTGAAAGCGACAGAACCAGACGCGGAGCAGAATATAAAGTCGCTACTCTTGTCCTCAATGACCTTAAAGCAAAGTTCGGCGATGACTAATTATAATTAGGAATTAGGAGTGAGGAGTTAGGAATGTTAAAAAAAATTTTTTCTTTGCTCCTAATTTCTATTTTTATAATTTTTATTTCGGGCGTAGCAGCTCTATCTCAAAATAAAATCGAAATCGTTGTAACGGATATGTGGCTGTCTCTGCTTACGTCTTTTATAGGCGGCTCGGAAGTCAATGTAATTCCGCTTAAAATTTGGAACTCTAACGGCGATTTAGTTACGGCTGAACGCGGAAAAATTCTGCGTGAGCTTCCTGCAAATTCAAGAGTTCTTGCTCTCGATAAAGATGAAATAAAAAATATTAAAGGTCTCGAAAAATTTAACGTAAAATTTTTATATTCGTCTTTTCCTGTAGATAATTCATTAATAATTGATCCGTCTGTAATTCCTTTTGTTGCTCAAAGAATTTTAACGGCGTTATCAGAATGGGACACGCCTAATTATCCTTATTATCAAAGAAGACTTGCAGAATTTCAGGCGCGCCTGTCGGGGGCTATTTTAGTCGGCCAAGTTTTGAGAGATGTTACAGTCTGCGATTTCAGCGGCTCATGCGGAATTTTATTGCAGGCTACAGGCTGTAAAATTGAAAAGCCCGAAAAAGAAAAATTTGAACGCTGGGGCAAAGCAAATTTTATAGGGCTTCGGGATTATTTAGACGAAATGAACTCAAAAAATATTATTACAGTTTATGATGATGATATTCCTAAGGTATTAAGAAAATATTTATCTGAACGCTCTGATACTTATCATTGGGGACGGCCTGCTGAAGGCGTTGACTATCCGACTTTCTTAAACGAGCAGTATATTTCGCTTTGGCAAAAAACACGCGCAAAAAATTTAGATAAAAAATAAAAATTCATTATGTTAAAATAATTTTTCGGAGAGGCTTCCTAACGTTAGAAGTTTTAACTTAGGAATTAGGCTTGCACGGGGACTCCCGTAGCCTGAAAAAATTTCGGGTGAAAGGGAGGTGATAGCGTGAAAAAGTTATTAGAGCTTTGGCTCAAAATAAAGCTCGTAAAGTCCCGTATAGAACTTGTACGAGCCATATCGGAGTTGAGCCGATTGTAATTAGTCTTCCATTTCTCAACGAGGTGGGGGATCGCAACCCCCGCTTCAGCGAGTTTATAAACTTTGTCCGACCTCTTCCGGACGTTTTAACTTATTTTATCACCTTTAATTCATATTCACGAGTTCCGAGACCGATTTTTTCTCCGTGCGATAAAGTTTCTTTCCAGCGGATATTGGGATTGCTGTCAAAGAAATGATCATGATGATGTTTCCAGTTCGGATCTGCTAAATTATCGCCTAATTGACTATTGCGTACCGGCGTAGCTTTCAGACATAAATCCGCGCAGGCCTGGTCAAGAGCAACGGGGTCGAAAGAAGCTGCCATTCCGATATTCGGTAAAATAGGAGCGTCATTTTCTCCATGACAGTCGCAGTTAGGTGAAACGTCCATAATAAGACTAATATGGAAGCACGGTTTATTATGACAGATTGCCTGAGTATATTCAGCCATTTTGCAGCATAAACTTTCAAGCGCAGTATCGTACATAGGCGAGATAGCGTCAAAAGGACATGCGCCGATACAGCGTCCGCAGCCTTTGCATTTTTCGTTATCGATAACGGCTTTGTTGTCTGCTCCGTAAGAAATTGCATCGCTTCCGCACTCTTTAGCACAGCGATGACAGCCGCGACAGAGTTCCGGGTCTACAACCGGCTTTCCGTCGTTATGCTGCTGCATTTTTCCCGCTCTTGAGCCTCCGCCCATTCCGATATTTTTTATAGCTCCTCCGAAGCCCGTCATTTCGTGGCCTTTGAAGTGCGAAAGAGAAATAATTACATCAGCGTCCATTAAAGTTCTGCCGATTAAAGCAGTCTTGCAAAATTCTCCGTTGACAACCGGGACTTCTACGTCGTCAGTGCCTCGCAGACCGTCAGCTATAATAACGTGACATCCTGTTGTAACAGTGTTGAAGCCGTTAATTTCAGCGCAAGTTAAATGATCTACGGCGTTTTTTCTGCTTCCGGGATAAAGAGTATTGCAGTCCGTAAGGAAAGGAACACCGCCCAATTCTTTAATTAAATCTGCAACGGCTTTGACGTAATTGGGACGAAGATAGGCGCAGTTCCCGAGTTCGCCGAAGTGCATTTTAATCGCAACAAATTTATCTTTGAAATCAATATTAGCGATACCTGCGGCGCGGCATAATTTTTGAAGTTTAGCGCATTGGCTTACTCCGATTTGAGTTCTGAAATCTGTGAAAAATACTTTTGCTTTTTCCATTTTATAAAAAATCCCCTCAAATTAAATTTCTTCCTGCTAAAATTAACAAAAATAATTTTTTACGTCAAATAAAAAATTATTGCTAGGGCGTGTTCACATATAGAATACCGCGAGTATTATATAATAATATTCAGCGCAATTCATCTCCCGCTTTAGCAACGGGAGTCTTCGTGCGAGTTATGATAAATTTCAACAGGTGAAAAAATTTCAATGAGTATTTCATTATATCGAAAATACAGGCCGCAGAGTTTCGCTGACGTTTACGGGCAAAAATCCGCTATAGATATTCTAACGAACTCAATCGTTAAAAAACGCGTAGGACATGCCTATTTATTTTCAGGCTCAAGGGGCTGCGGGAAAACTTCTGTCGCAAGAATTTTTGCTAAGGCTATAAACTGTCTTGACCGTCAAAACCTGCCCGACGGCAGTCAGGGTTTTGAACCTTGCGGGCATTGTTCAAACTGCGAGAGTATAAAGAGCGGCGAAAGTCTTGACGTTATAGAGATTGACGGTGCTTCTAACAACGGTGTCGATAATATCCGCGACTTAAAAGAAAATGTAACTCTCGCGCCTTTAACTTCAAAATATAAAATTTATATAGTCGATGAAGTTCATATGTTGTCGCAGGGAGCTTTTAACGCTCTTCTTAAAACTCTCGAAGAACCTCCCGAGCATGTAATTTTTATTTTGGCTACGACCGAGCCTAATAAAGTTCCCGTTACAATCCGTTCTCGCTGCCAGCATATTCCTTTTCATACTATAAGCCCTCAGGATATTTATAAACGTCTTGAGGAAGTCTGCAGGAGCGAAAATTTTAATTTTGAGCCTGCTGCTTTATGGGAAATTTCGAGACAGGCTGACGGAGCATTGAGGGACGCTTTATCTTTGCTTGAACAGGTTACAGCCGCCGGAGATATAACTCTCGCTAACGTTGAAGCTTCATTCGGAACGGGAAGCCGCGCAGCTTTTGAACGTTGGCTTACGGCTTTGAGAACCGAGCCGGAAAATGCTTACGAAATTTTGAAATCAATGTTTGAGGCAGGAGCTTCAGGAGTTAGAGTTTTTGAAGAAATTTTTGCTCTTGTCCGGGATTTATGGCTTGTTTCAAAATGGCAGAAAATTATAGAAAATCTTGGAGGCTCTGAGCCTGAAAAAAAATTTTTGCGTGAAGAGTCTTCAAAATGGAGGCCGGAGAGGCTTCATTATTTGTTGAGTGTTGTTAATAAAATTTTAACTCAAGCACGAATGGGACTGAGAAACGATATTATTTTAGGAATGTTTTTCATGATGATTGAGCAAAATCCGGCACAAACTCCTGAAATTGTTTCAATGCCCAAGCCGACCTTGAGTGCTGCGCCTGCTCCTGCTACGGTAGCTGCGACTCCTGCTGCACAGCCTGCCCCGGTTATCATTAACGATAAGCCAAATATAGTGAATTTTGACGCGGAATTGAAAGAAAAAATTATCAACGCTGCTCACGAAAACGAAAAAAATTTTTTGATTTACTGCGGACTTTTTGACTCGCGGCCTTATGAACAGGCTCTGCCTGACGGCGGTCAGGATAAAAATTTGATTTTAGATTTTTCGAGTCCTTACTGTTATGAATTCTTCAGACAGGATAGAAACAGCGCGACTCTTTCTGAAATTTTAAGCGGGTATTCAAGCGTCATCGTAAAATTCGGAGTTAAAGAATTTGCCTGCAGGTCTTTCAAGCCTCAAGTAGCTGAAACGCCGCAAATTAAAAATGCCGTTGAAGTTCCTGAAAATAATTTTGAAACTCCTATCCCCGAAGAAATTCCTGCGAAAATCGAAACACGCGAAAAACGCGAAAGAAATTCGCCTTTTGATAAATTTAAGCAGGAATTAGCAAGACTTCAGACTAAACCCGAAGTAATTTTAATTACTCATAACGAAGCCGAAGAAGAAGAAAATGAAAATGTTTTAGAATTAGAATCGGAAGGAGACAACGAGTAAAAAAGCAAGTAGGAGTTAGGAAGTAGGAATGAAAAAGAAATAAAGGCATGATAAAATTTTTTCGGAGAGGCTTTTTGAAATTTGAAGTTTGAATTTCATAATGAGGCTTACAGGGGATCGCCCCTAAGTAGCTTGAAAAAATTTCAGGTGAAAAGAGGTGATAGCGTGAAAAAGTTATTTGAGTTGATGAAAATCTACCTAAAAATAAAGCTCGTAGAAGCCAACACAAACTTCGTACGAGCGGTAACGGATCTAATCCGTGCCATTAAACGCTAATTTATCTTCCGTATTTAAGGCTTATGTCTGATGCGGGGATACCACCCCCCAACTTCAGCTGAGCCTTAAAATTTAACGTCTGACCTCTCCCAGACGGTTTTATTTTATTATAGCACTTAAAAGTAAGTAGGAGTTAGGAAGTAGGAACGAAAAGCAAAATTTAATATTTAATTAAAGGGAGAAAAAAATGCCTAAAGAATTTGTCCATCTTCATGTTCACACGGAATACAGTTTATTAGACGGCGCAATCAGAACTAAAAAATTAGCTCAAAAAGTCGCGGGCTGGGAACGCAAGGCCGTAGCTATGACGGATCACGGCGTTATGTACGGTGCTGTAGAATTTTACGAGAATTGCAAAGCTAATGACGTTAAGCCTATTTTGGGCTGTGAGACTTATGTAGCTCCGTCGGGAATTTCTTCGCGTGAAGATAAAAGATATAATCATTTAATTTTGCTCGCTGAAAATTTAACAGGCTGGCATAATTTAATTAAATTAATTTCAATAGCTAACACTCAGGGATTTTATTACAAACCCCGAATAGATCACGAACTTATAGCTAAATATCACGAGGGAATTATTTTCTCGTCAGCGTGCTTGGCCGGAGAAATTCCTCAGTTAATTCTTCATGGAAAAATTGAAGAGGCTCAGCGTGAAGCTGAATGGTACCGCGACACAGTAGGCAAAGAAAATTTTTTCCTTGAGGTCATGCCTAACTCATTGTCGGAACAGAAAAAAGTTAATCAAGCTATCGTAGAAATTTCAAAAAAAACAGGTATCCCGATTATCGCAACGGGAGACGCTCATTATCTCGAAAAATCTGATTATGAATGGCACAAAACTTTATTGAAAATTAATACTCACGCGAGTGCTGATGATGATGCTTTCGGATTTTCAAAGAATGAATTTTATTTGATGTCGCCTGAAGAAATGTGCGCGGTTTTTGAGAATGAAATTCCCGAAGCTATCACTAATACTCTTGCTATTGCTGAACGCTGCGATGTTAAATTGCCGCTTAAAACAGGAAAATATATTCTGCCTAACTTGGACTTGAAAGAAGGCCAGACAGCCGAAGAAGATTTGAGCGAGAAAGCTCACGCAGGACTTAAAAAACGTTTTGAGGCTCGCGGAACAGAAGTCCCTGAAGAATATTTGAAGCGCCTTGAATACGAGTTAGGAGTAATAACTCAAATGGGATTTTCGGCTTATTTCTTAATTGTTTCGGGAATTATTCAAGCTGCTAAAGAAAAAAATATTCCGATAGGTCCGGGACGAGGTTCGGCGGCAGGTTCTGTAGTTGCATGGAGTTTGAAAATTACGGAGCTTGACCCGCTTAAATATAATCTTCTCTTTGAAAGATTTTTGAATCCTGAAAGAATTTCAATGCCCGATATTGATACTGACGTTTCGGACAAAGGACGCGACGAATTATTAAAATATATCTCCGGCAAATACGGAAGCGATCACGTTGCTCAGATTATAACTTTCGGACGAATGAAAGGCCGTCAATCAATTAAAGATGTCGGGCGTGCTTTAGGATTGCCTTATGAACTTATGAACGACACAGCAAAATTAATTCCTGCTACGGCCAAGAGCATTAATGAAGCCTTAGAAAGTACTCCGGATTTCAAAGAACGTTACGAGAATGACCCGAGCGTCAAAAATATCGTAAACACCGCTATGAATATCGAGGGGCTTGCGCGCCACACTTCACAGCACGCTGCAGGAGTTGTTATAACGCCCGTGCCTATTACTGACGTTGTTCCGGTTAAACGAATAAGCACAGGCGGAGATGACAGCGGTATAAGCCAAATCGTTACTCAGTTTACAATGGAGCCTGTCGAAAAATTAGGGCTTGTAAAAATGGACTTTTTAGGTTTACAAACTCTTTCAATAATTCAAGAGGCTCTCGAAAATATCAAAAATAACGGAAAGCCTGTCCCGGACTTAAATAAAGTTAATGACGAAATGAACGATCCTGCAACTTTCAAAATTTTGCAGGAGGCCGACACTATGGGGGTATTTCAGCTTGAAAGCGACGGAATTAGAGCAATGCTCCGAAAACTTAGAATCGACAGATTTGAAGATTTAGTCGCGGCCTTAGCTATGTACCGTCCAGGACCTTTAGACAGCGGCATGGTTGATACTTATATCGAATGCAAACACGGGCGCAAAAAAGTTACTTATCCTCACCCGTTGCTCGAAAATGTTTTGAAAGAAACTTACGGAGTTATTTTATATCAGGAGCAGGTTATGCAGTGCGCTTCGGCTCTTGCTAACTATACGCTCGGCGAGGCTGATATTTTGCGCAAGGCTATGGGAAAAAAGAAAGTCGACGTAATGCAGGAACAAAAAATAAAATTCTTGGCCGGTGCTGAGAAAAATAAAATTGACCCTAAAACTGCGGCTGATATTTTTGACAACATTGAAAAATTCGCGGGTTACGGCTTCAATAAATCTCACAGCGCGGCTTATGCTTTAATTTCTTATGATACTGCATGGCTCAAAGCAAATTATAAAGTCGAGTTTTTAGCGTCTTATCTTTCGAGCCAAATGAAAGCAAAAAAAGAAGTCTTAGGTCATTACGTCCTCGAAGTCAGACGGAGCGGAATAAAAGTTTTGCCGCCTGATATAAATTCTTCGAGAGAAAATTTCACGCCCGACGGTAAAGTAATACGTTTCGGTTTCGGTGCTGTCTCCCGAATGGGTCATAACGCTATAGAAATGATTGTTAAAGAACGTACAGAAAACGGAAATTTCAAATCTTTATGGGATTTTATCGAACGTATTGACAAAAGTTTAATAAATAAAACCGCTGTCGAAAATTTAATCAAGGCCGGAGCTTTTGATCAGCTTCACGAAAATCGGGCGCAGTTGATTAACGCTTTGCCTTTGTTATTCAGCGCGGCTCAAAATCTCAAGAAAGAAGATGAGCAGATGTCTTTATTCGATGAAGTTAATGATGACGCAGCAATTTCAGCAGAGCCCGAGATGCCGCTTGTACCTGAATATGACGAGCACGAAAAATTAAATTTCGAGAAAGATGTTACGGGCTTATATATGTCCGGACACCCTTACGAGGTTTTTCAGGAAAAATTACAGGCTTATACAAATTGCACTATCGGCAAATTAAATTCTTGGCGCGGCGAGTATACAAAACCGTGTTTCGGCGGTATTGTAACGTCAATAACTGAAAAAATTACGAAAAAAAATGAACCTATGGCAATAATCGCACTCGAAGACGCAGAAAATAATACTGAAGTCGTAGCTTTTTCACGGACATGGGCAGACCTCAAAGATAAATTAAAAGTCGGAACGGCCTGCACTGTTGAAGGGAAAATGGGCGATAGAGGTCAGTTAATCGTTGATAAAATAAAACTTCCGGACGAACTCGAAAACTCTCAAGAATATTTTAATATTCCGATTGACGTGAACAAAAAAGAAAATCAGAATGTAAAAGAGTTTGTTCAAAAATTACGGGACTGCAAAGGCAAAGCGAAAGTTATTTTGAATTTGCAGGACGGCGATGAAACCTGCATAATTTGTTTGAACGGCCTCAGCGTCAATCCTGAAAAAGTTACGGAATTAAATTTAGCGTTGAGTGCTTAAAAATAATAAAAATATGGAAATTCAAGGAAAAATTAACAGCGCAATTTGTTACGCAAAAGTAATTGAGAACGAAGCAGTCGAACAGATCCGCCGAATGTGTGATTATCCTTGTACCGAAGGCGTTAAAATCAGAATAATGCCGGATGTTCACGCCGGTAAAGGCTGTACAGTAGGCACAACGATGACAGTAAAAGACCGCGCTGTGCCTAATATTGTCGGCGTTGATATAGGCTGTGGAATGTTCACGGTAAATTTAGGACGCTGCGAAATTGATTTTGAAAAATTCGATGAGGCAGCTCATTTTATACCGTCGGGCTTTGATGTTTGGGAGGGCCGCAATGAACATTTCGATTTAACGCGGCTCTTATGTTATAGAAATTTAGAAAATTCCCGGCGTATAGAAAGAAGTTTAGGAACTCTCGGCGGCGGAAATCATTTTATAGAAATCGACAAATCTTCAGACGGCACAAATTATCTCGTGATTCATTCGGGAAGCCGTAATCTTGGTAAACAAGTCGCTGAATTTTATCAGGAACTTGCAATAGATTTAGCTAAAGGCTTAGACGAATATTTTAAGCAGCGCGACGAAATTATTAAAACTTACAAAGAGCAGGGCAGACGGACAGAAATTCAAGCGGCTTTAATTGAACTCAAAAAATACCGCCGGGAAACTAATCCTGTTATGCCTGAAGATTTATGTTTTTTATACGGAGAATATCTTGAAAATTATTTTCACGATATAGAAATCTGCCAGGAATTTGCACGCCGTAACCGCGAAAAAATTGCTGAAATTTTATTATCCCGTACAGGTCTCAGCACGGGCGAATCTTTTCATACTGTTCATAATTATATCGATACTGACGAAATGATTTTGAGAAAGGGCGCAATCGCTGCCCACAAAGGCGAAAAAGTTTTAATTCCTATTAATATGCGGGACGGTTCGGTCTTAGCTGTCGGCAAAGGAAATCCGGAATGGAATTTTTCAGCTCCTCACGGTGCAGGGCGTATAATGTCCCGAAAATCTGCAAGAGAAAATCTCAATATGGAAGAATACCGCGCCTGTATGTCGGGAATTTTCACGACTTCAATTAATGAAAACACTTTAGACGAAGCCCCGATGGCTTATAAATCTCTTGATGATATTCTTGATGTAATTTCAGAAACTGTAGAAATCTTAGAGATAATTAAGCCTGTCTATAATTTTAAGGCAAGTTTATAGAAATTTTTTATATAATATTAAGTACTCAAATAAATTTTAATTTTTATAATTAAGGGAGGATTTTTCATGAAGAAGAAAATATTTATAATTGTTGCTGTCCTCGTTGCTGCCTGTATTATGCTCACAACATCACAGGCAAAAGACACTTCGATAACAGGCAAAGCCACAGCTGACGGCTTCGGAGGTGCTGACGCTATCACTGTAACAGTTACGGTTGACGGCGGCAAAATTAAAGCTGTAAAAGCTGAAGGCCCGAAAGAAACTGAAGGAATAGGCTCAGTAGCTTTAACAAAACTTCCGGCTGATATGGTCGCTAAAAATGCTGTGAACGTTGATGTAATGACCGGCGCAACGATAAGTTCTACAGGAATTTTGAAAGCCGCTGAAGCAGCATTAACCGCCGCAGGATTAAATCCCGAAAATTTTAAGATTAAAGCAGCAGCCCCCAAAGTTGCCGAAGAAAAAAGTTTCGATGCTGATATAGCTATAATCGGCGCAGGCGGTGCAGGAATGGTCGCGGCTATCACAGCAGCAGACGCAGGCAAAAAAGTAATTTTAATCGAGAAACAGGCTATGGTCGGCGGAAACTCTGTACGTGCTACGGGCGGAATGAACGCTTCTCACACTCCTGCTCAGGACGTTAATAAATTCAACGAGAACGCAGGCATAGAAAAAACTCTCAAAGCCGCTGAAAAATTTTCAAATAATAAATTTATCGCTGATTTAGCAGCTAAAGTTAAAGAACAATACGAGGCTTGGCAGGCTGACGGCTCAAAAGGTTATTTCGATACAGTCGAATTAATGGAACTTGATACAGTAATCGGCGGACACGGAATTAACGACCCTGAACTCGTCAAAGCCCTTTGCGAAAATACTGCGGACGCTATTGAATGGCTCAAGAAAGTTAATATTGATTTAAGTTCAGTCGGAGCTTTTGGAGGAGCGTCAGTCAAACGTATTCACAGACCCGTTGACGAAAATAAAAAAGTCGTTTCCGTCGGTGCTTACATGATACCGAGACTCGAAAAAGCCTGCAAAGACCGTTCAAATATTACTCTCTTGACCGAGACAATGGCCAAGTCAATTTTGACGGACGAAGACGGAAAAGTCTGCGGAATTTTAGCTGACAGCAAAGGAAATAAAATTACGATTAAATCTAAGGCTGTAATTCTTGCGACCGGCGGTTTCGGAGCAAATTTGAAATTAGTTGCAATTCTCAATCCGGCTCTTGACGGTTTCATGACTACTAACGCTCCCGGCGCGACCGGCGAGGGCATAGTTATGGCTCAGGAAATCGGCGCAGGAGTTGTCGATATGAATCAAATTCAAATTCACCCGACAGTTCAATTTGATACTTCAGCATTAATAACTGAAGGACTTCGCGGCGACGGAGCAATTTTAGTCAACACTGAGGGCAAAAGATTTATTGATGAAGTTTTAGCGCGGGATGTCGTTTCAAAAGCCGAAATAGATCAGCCTAACTCGTTCGCGTGGCTCGTAGTTGACCAGAATATGGCTGATGCTTCGGCAGTCATTAAGGGCTATATTTCAAAAGGCTATACGTTCAAAGGCGACAGTTATGAGGATTTAGCAGCGGCTATTAATCTTCCGGCAGCTGTCTTTGCTGAAACAATGAACAAATGGAACAGTTACGTAAAAGATAAGAACGATCCTGATTTCGGGCGCACGAGTTTTGCAAACCCGTTAGACAAAGCTCCTTTCTATGCAATTAAAGTAACGCCGGGTATTCATCACACTATGGGCGGACTTAGAATTGACAACAAGGCTCATGTTTTACGCGGAAACGGTGCAATAATTCCGGGACTTTTTGCAGCCGGAGAAGTTACAGGAGGCGTTCACGGAGGCAACAGACTCGGCGGAACAGCTGTAGCGGACTTTGTTGTTTTCGGAAGAATTGCAGGAAAATCTGCGAGCGAATTTTAATTTTTAATTGTCTTTCCTAACTCCTGATTTTTTTAGTGAGGATAACAAAATAAAATGGCTGTGTTAGAAGTTAGTGTTGACGATAAATTAAAAAATAACTCAGACGAATTATTTACAGACTTGGGGCTTGATACTTCGACTGCGATAAGAATTTTTCTTAAAGCCGCACAAGAATATAACGGTTTCCCGTTCCCTGTTAACCGTCTTGCAGGTGATTCTATTAGAGCTATTGAAGATGCACGCTTGCACCGTAATTTATTTGGCCCGTATAAAACTGCCGAAGAAGCTGTAGCGGCAATGCTGGAGGATTAGCTTGTATCAGATTCATTTTACGGCAGAAATGAAAAAAGGTGTAAAACGAATGGAAAGACGTAGAAAGAATATATCAATGCTTACAGCAGTTTTGAACATTCTTGCATCAGGTAAAACTCTGCCTCCCAAAAATCGTGATCATAAACACACAGGCAATCTTTCAGATTTTCGCGAATGCCATATAGAATCAGATTGGCTTTTAATATATCGTATTGAAGATGACAAGCTTATTTTAACGGCTACTGAAACTGGAACTCATGCAGATTTATTCGGATTATAATTCAATAGACCTGTCCACTAATCTTGAAAAATAGTTCTTAAAAAGCTATCATAAAAAAATGAATAAACTTTCAAAACTAAAAGATGAAGACTATCAAACTATATTGGGTGTCAAAAAACAAACTTTTGATGCTATGCTTGAAATTCTTGAACGTAACTATGCCGAGCAACATAAAAAAGGGGGCAGACATTTATCAAAATTATCATTAGCAGACAAACTGGCAATTACGTTGGGATATTATAGGGAATATAGACCTATGCGAAACATAGCTTTTGATTGGGATATCTCTAAAAGTATGGTTCATAAAAGTATTCAGTGGGTAGAGGATACTCTGACGAAGAGCAAGGAGTTTTCTTTGCCGTCAAAAAGAATTCTTAAAGATGAAAAAAAAGCCCCAGTGGTGGTACTAATGGATGTAACAGAATGTGAAATACAGAGGCCTAAAAAAAACAGAAAAAATATTACAGCGGAAAAAAGAAAAGACACACGTTAAAAGCGCAGGTTATAGCCGATGCTGCAAATAAAGATATAATATGCATCTCAACGGCTCCCGGACGTAAACATGATTTCAAAATATTCAAAGAAAGTAAGGTTCATTTTGTATCTAAAACGCAAGTAATAGCAGATAAAGGCTATTATGGAATTACGAAAATTCATTCCAATAGTGTTTTACCTCGAAAGGCGAGTAGAAAACATAAACTTACATCTTGTGAAAAATTATATAACCGTCTTGTTGCAAGCTGCCGCGTAAAAATTGAAAATATTAATAGTTATATTAAAAGATTTAGGATATTTTCAGGCAAATATAGAAATCATAGGAAACGATTTTCGCAAAGATTCACGTTAATTTGCGCCATATATAATTTTCAGCATACTTAGTGGACAAGTCTATT
>CAMVMK010000013.1 GCA_947168585.1 uncultured Fretibacterium sp. | reverse complement strand
GCATTTGTTGTTGATACTAGAATCCCCCGCCTTTAGGCGTGGGGAGTATGTCAACAGAACCGCCGGAAAGTAAAATTATATTCATGACTATTTAAGCCTTTCTGTAATTATTTAAGTGTAAAATTATTATAACAAAATGACAGGGGGAAAAAATTAAAATGTCGGAAAAACAAGAAAGAGCCGTCAAGCTCAAACAGCAGACCGGCGATGCTCATTATAATTGTTGCCAGGCAGTCGCCTGCGTCTTCACCGAAGAAACAGGACTTGACGAACATACTTTAAGAAAATTAGGTGCAGGCTTCGGTCTCGGTATGGGCTGTATGGAAGCAACTTGCGGGGCTTTATGCGGAGCTCAGTTAGTTTTAGGCTTAACAAAATTTTCGGGCAAACCTATAAGACAGGACGCTGCTGAACTCTACAAAAAATTCACGGAAAAATGCGGAGCTTCAATCTGCAAAGAAATTAAAGGAGTTAACACGGGGAAAGTTCTTTGCTCTTGCGATGATTGCGTTTATAATGCTGTAGGAATTTTAGAGGAGGTTTCACAAAAATGATTCGTAAACTTGTAAGAACAGAAGCAAGCGGCGGATTTCCTGAGAGCAAAGGCGTTCGTTATGTCGGGAATATCGTCTCGAAAGAAGAACTCAACGGGCACGGAAGACTTTTCGCTCACAATATTATTCCGGCAGGTTCGAGTATCGGCTGGCATCAGCACGTCAATGACGTAGAGCCTTACTATATTCTCAAAGGCGAAGCAGATTTCTACGAGGGCGACAGTGAAAACGGCGAGCGCAAAAAAACTCACGTTACTGCAGGCGACATTTGCATTATTGATGTCGGACAATGGCACGCTATTGAAAATAATTCAGACTCCGACCTCGAAATTATCGCGCTGATTTATAACAAACCCGGTTACTTAAATTAAGTAGGAGTTAGGAGTTAGGGGTTAGAGTTTTCTTTCTAATGCTGCCTTGCTTTAACAAATATCAGCAGTTTTAGATTTAGATTCGTTAATTAAATCGTTCGGATTTAGTTCGATTTGACAGCCGACACGGCCTGCACTTACGAAAATTTTTTCATAAAGCAGAGCAGTTTCGTGAATAAAAGTCGGAAAATGTTTTTTCATTCCGATAGGTGAACAGCCCCCGTGAACGTAACCCGTAAGCGGGAGCAGTTCTTTTTGTTTAATCATGCTTATAGATTTTTCACCGGCGGCTTTTGCTGCTTTTTTAAGGTCAAGTTCTGACTGTACAGGCAAGGCAAAAACATAATAAGCTCCGGTTTTGCCTTGAGTTACGAGAGTTTTGAAAACTTTTTCGGGCTCTTCGCCTAAAATCCGGGCTATATCTTCGCCGCTCAAACTTGAGTCAGGTTCATAAGTGTGGCTAACATATGGAATTTTTTTCCCGTCAAGCAATCTCATTACATTAGTTTTATCATCTTTTTTCTGCATAGTTAAATTTATAGTATTTTCAAATTTCTTCCCAAAGATTTAAGATATTTCTTGAATTTAGCAGGAATTTCTACGCCTCTATGAGTAACTTTTACCAAACCTTTTTTGACTTCAACATTTTCAACTCCGTAATCACAGCCGAATTTTCTTACAGCGATAAGTCCTGCTAAATACTCAACTTCAGGCGGTATTTTGCCGAAACGGTCGCTCATCTCGTTAATTAAATTTTCAAATTCGTCAAGCCCGAGAGCATTTAGTAATCTTCTATAAGTTGTAATTCTAACGTCTTCTTGGGGAATATAATTTTCAGGAATAAAGCCGCTGCCTCTATCCGTGTTAATTTCTGTCTCGCGTTTTTCAGGAGTTCCGCGCAATTTGTTAATTTCCTGTTCGAGCATTTTGTAAAATAAATTAAAACTTGAATTTCTTGTGTTGCCGTGCTGGCTTGTTCCGCCAATCTCGCCCGAACCGCGAATATCTAAATCTCTTTTTGCAATTTCATAGCCTGAGCCTAAGTCTGTCATTGTAGAAATAGCTTCAAGCCTGTCCGCAGTATCTTGATTTAACGAATTTTGGTCAGGATAAAAGAAATAAGCAAATGCTTTTTCGCCTCGTCTGCCTACACGCCCTCTTAACTGATACATTTGTGCCAATCCTAATTCAGCGGCGTTATCTATGATAATTGTATTTGCACGCCCTACATCAAGACCGCTCTCAATTATTGTAGTAGCAAGCAAAATATCTATATTACCAGAATAAAATTCAAGCATTGTAGCTTCAAGTTCTTTTTCGGGCATTTGTCCGTGAGCTTTTTGGATTTTAGAATCAGGGAAAAATGCTTTTAACATAGTCTCATATTCCGGCATTCGCGAAATTTTATTAGATAAAAAATAAACCTGTCCGCCCCTGTTTAATTCGTAAGTTATAGCGCGCCGGATTGTACCGGGATTCCATTTTCCCGTGAAAGTAGCGACAGGAAGCCGGTCTTCGGGCGGAGTTGATAAAACAGAAATGCTCCTTAAACCTCGCAGAGACATTGCCAAAGTTCTTGGTATCGGAGTAGCTGACAGGCTCAAAATATCGACAGAGCCGTAAATTTGTTTCAAGCCTTCTTTGTGCATTACTCCGAAACGGTGTTCTTCATCTATTATTAACAAGCCTAAATTTTTGAAAGAAATTCCTTTTTGTAAAAGTTTATGAGTACCGATTAAAATATCAATTTTGCCTTCAGACGTAGCTTGAATAGTTGCTTTAGCTTGCTTAGGAGTTACAAATCTCGATAATAATCCGACATTTACAGGGAAGCCTGATAATCTCGATTGGAAAGTTGCAAAATGCTGCTGAGCTAAAATTGTTGTAGGAACTAAGACGCAGACTTGAAAACCAGACATTACAACTCTAAAAGCCGCCCTCAAAGCTACTTCAGTTTTTCCGAAGCCTACATCACCGACTAAAAGCCTATCCATAGGATATTTACTTGATAAATCTTTCATGATTTCATTGACGGCCTTTAATTGGTCAGCAGTCTCATTAAACGGGAAAGATTTTACAAAATCTTCATACATAGAATCCGGCTCGTTAAAAGGCTCACGGCGTTCAAGTTCTCTGTGTGCAAAAATATCCATTAAAATTTTTGCTTCTTCTTGGGCTCTTTCTTGGGCTTTCTGAGCGTTTTTCTTCCATGCTTTACCTTTGAGGCTGTCTAACTTTACGGCTTCATTTTCGTGTTCATTTAAGCCTGTAATTTTGTTGGATTGCAGTACAGGAATTAATAATCTTTGGTCATCTGCAAATTCAATCACTAAAACGTCCATAGGCACGCCGGAAGCGTCTATAGTCTCAATTCCGCGAAATATCCCAGTGCCGTAATCGTCATGAATTACTAATTGTCCGGGCGATAATTTTTCTGCATCGTTCCATTCATTGGGCGCGCGCCATTGAGTTAGAGAAACATTTGCATTAATTCCTGAAAGTTCACGGTCTGAAATAAAAGCGCGTTTAGTGTTGTTATCTATAAAACCTGCAGACAAAACTCCTTCATGAATTTCATACGGCAATTTTTGAAATACAGGGTTGTTAGTAAAAATTTGTATTTTGAAATTATTTTTTTCAAGATTACTGCAAATTTCTAAAATTTTCTCCGGACTTCCTTTGAAAGCAGGCAGGCTGTCAGTCATAAATTCAGCTTCAGACCTTGACGGGTCGCTCGAAATTCTCACAATCGGAAGCGTTGCAAGATAGTGAAAAACACTATCCCATAAATTAACTTCAGAATAACTTTGTGTATCGCCGTAAATTTCTTTCCAAAGCCACATGAAAGAATTAGCTTGAGTTTCGATTTTATCCGGCTCGTTCAAGAGTATCATAGCGTCATTAGGAACTAACTCGACCGGCATTTTCATTACAGTTTCAGTTAGGCCGTGCAAAAGAATTTCGTCATTAGACATTAATTCGCTTGAACTTTTTTGAGTGTCGGGGTGATAAGCTCCAATTCTTTCTATTTCGTCATCAAAAAATTCAATTCTGACCGGCAGGGCATAAGCAGGGTCAAAAATATCAAAAATAAATCCGCGCTGTACATATTGGCCAGGAGCCCAGACTAAATTTGAGCGTTTATAGCCTGAAAATTCGAGCCAGGATTTAATTTTTTCAGCGTCAAATTTTTCATCGCGTCTTATATGAAGTTCAGCTTTTCCAAGCATACACGAAGACATCAAAGCACCCGGAGTTGCCGCCAAAATTCCCTTTTCATTGTTCCAACGCTGTATAGTTTCGCCGCGTTCAACGAGTAAAGCCCTTATATCGCCCCGAGAACTTAAAGGAAGCTCGTTAAGCATAAAAATTTTTAATTCAGGATATAAAGTTTTGTAATCCTGCACAAAAGTTGCGGCCTGTAAAGTGTCCGGGAAAATTGCGAGAGTATGAGCCTGAGTTCTTGCTAGCCAAGCCCTTGCAGAAAGCCCTGAACGTTCAAAAATAGTTTTGTTTCTTAATGTTCGGTTTAATGTTTTTACTGCAGTTCTGTTTTTCACTGTGAAATTCTCATTTCATAAAATTATTTTTCATAAAAAGTTAAGAGTTAGGGATTAAAAATCCCTCACCCCTAACCCCTAACCCCTCACTGCTTTTTAATCTTCGTCTTTTATAACTTTAATTGCAAGTTCATCAAGTCTTGACTGTTCGACCTGGTCAGGAGCGTTAGACATCAAACACTGAGCTTTTTGTGTCTTCGGGAAAGCAATAACATCACGGATAGAATTTCCGCCGCAAATAAGCATGACGAGCCTGTCAACTCCGAGTGCTAAACCGCCGTGCGGAGGCGTTCCGTAAGAAAGAGCGTCAAGGAAAAATCCAAATCTTCTCTTAGCTTCTTCGGGCGTAATTCCAAGTGCCTTAAATAATCTGGCTTGGACTTCGGGGTCATGAATTCTTATCGAACCTCCTCCGACTTCGTTGCCGTTTAATACGCAGTCATAAGCTCGTGCAAGAGCGTGTTCGGGGTCTTCGTCAAAAGGTGTTTCGTTATCAAGAGCCGGTGAAGTAAACGGATGGTGCATAGCAACCCAGCGTTTTTCGTCCGCGCTCCACTCAAATAACGGAAATTCAGTAACCCATAAAAATTTCCAGTTGTCCGGGCTGTCATCAAATAAATCTTTGCGTGCTTTTCCTAATTCGAGCCTTAAAGTTCCTAAAATTTCGCAGGCTTTTCCCCTCGAAGCATGAGCAACAATAAATAAAGCATCATCAGGCTGAAGACCGGCAAGTTCGCGGACTTTATCAACTTCTTCGGGCGTTAAAAATTTCACAAGAGGGCCTTTTAATCCGCCGTCTTTATATAAGAAGTTTGCAAGGCCGCTCGTTCCTAATTTAATTGCGTGATTTTCGAGGTCTAAAATTTCTTTTCTCGACATTGAAGCACCGCCGGGAAGTCTTAAACCTCTGACAACTCCGCCGCCCTCAAGAATTTTTTTGAACGGCTCAAAACCTGAATTTCTGAAAGCGTCTGCCAAATCGCAGAGTTCAAGTTTTACTCTTAAATCGGGTTTGTCGCTGCCGTATTTGTCCATAGCCTGCCAGTAAGGCATTCTCATAAACGGCGTAGGAATATCAACGCCCCTAATTAATTTGAAAAGTCCTTTCATGTAATTTTCAATTAATTCCATGATGTCGTCTTCAACTATATAACTCATTTCCATATCAATCTGAGTAAATTCCGGCTGACGGTCGGCGCGTAAATCTTCATCTCTGAAACAGCGTGCAATTTGATAATAACGGTCGAAACCGCTTACCATTAAAATTTGCTTAAATAATTGCGGGCTTTGAGGCAGAGCATAAAAACAGCCTTGATTAACTCTGCTCGGGACTAAATAATCGCGTGCTCCTTCGGGCGTTGCTTTTGTGAGCATGGGAGTTTCAAGTTCTACGAAATTTTTTTCGCTTAAATAATTTCGGGTAAACTCGTTAATTTTGGCACGGATACGCATATTTTTCTGCATTTTTTCGCGTCTCATGTCGAGATAACGGTATTTAAGCCTTATATTTTCGTCAACGTTGTCAGTTTCTTCGCCGATTTCAAACGGGAGAGGTTTGGACTTCGACATAACTAAAACATCGCGGGCTATAATTTCAATATTTCCGGTTTTAAGTTCGCTGTTTTCAGTGCCTGCTGGTCTAATTCTCATTTTGCCTTTGACTGCCACGCAAAATTCATTTCTCAAAGTTGCCGCGAGTTCGTGAATTTCTTCAGGAGTTTCCGGCAGTGAAGGGTCAAAAACAACTTGAATAGGGCCTGTCCAGTCCCAAATCTCGATAAAAATAATTCCGCCTAAATCCCGGCGCGCCCTGACCCAGCCGTTAGCACGGACTTCTTTTCCTGCGTCAGCTTCTGTGAAAAGGCCGCATAATGAAGTTCTCTGCCAAGTCTTGTCAAACACGTTAAAAGTTTTTGCCATTTAATTTTATTCGTTCCTTTCATTAAATAATTCTCTTTTTAACGTGCATATTATAACTGAAAAGTTAGGGGTGAGAAATCTTTTTAATTCCTAATTCCTAATCCCTCATCCCTAATTGCCTTTTAGGCAGGTGCTTAATTTAATTGAATTTTTATTCGTGAATTATCTTGACTATATGAGTAAGAAATTTCTTTGTTAATTCCCATGTTCCGGATAGGAGAGAATAATAACTCTTGATTTTTCATTACTTTTTGAAACAGCAGCGGCGTAAACCATAAATCTAAAACAGATTTGCCGCTTCTACAGCCTTTTTTGACAATGTATTCAATTCCAAATGATGTAGAGATTTCGCTGACATTCTAAGCCGCCGGAAGCTAATAAATAACGGAGTTTTGTGAATTTAGTTTTTGCGCTGAAAGACTGTTGAAAAAGTTTCGGCTCAAATACAAATGTAAATTTCTGGACATTATTTGCTAAAATATTTTCAGCGGCTTTGCTTACGTCTTCTGCTTTTTCGCAATATGCCCAGTGTGAAAATAATACTAATTTGCTTATTCTTATGACATTATTGCGGTGATTGCAATCACATTTTTCAATGCCGACACGAGCCAAACAACGCCATAAAAGCCCGTCATCTCTTAAAAATGTATTATAAAATCTTTCCGGACATCTTAAAGTGATTTTATCCAAGCCGGAAATTATCATGCCTCTGAAAACTTTTATCATTTCGTCTTCTGAACTAACTTGAACTTCACGGGTCGGACGTTCATATGCCTGCGTTTTTTCAAGCATGTTCTTTGGAAGCATAAAATCAGAAAACGCATAAGACGGCTTCATTCTGTCGAGGCCGATATTAAAATAATCGTAGACAGTTTTTTCGTTGACATCGCCGCCGCCGTCCCATGTAGTGTCAGTGCCGCGCCAAACTCCGTCAAGTAAAAATAAATTCCACATATGATTATCTTCTTCAGTGTATTTGCGCTCAATTTTGCTTTTCCCGGATTGATAAGCCGCCGGAAGATTTTTCAGCCCGCAGAGCAGATAAAACGTGTCCGAATATCCATCACATTTAGCTTTGCTGTTTAGCAGTGCCCCTACGCATGAATTGCAGTCTACGGCCTTTTTATCGTAAATAACTTTTTTGCAGATTAAATCATGAATTTTAATAAACATTTCTAAATTATCGCTGTCGTTGACATCTTCAAGTAAATTCCGCGCCTCATCGAGAGTTTTCTTATATTTGGGAGGAAGTTTGTTTTCAGTTTTCTTTTTACAGGCACTTAAAATTCTCACGGCCGGATAAAAAGCATCTCCGTCAGCACCGAAAATATATGCTTTCATTTCTATTCTTTGACTATAAGCACCGAGTAATCCCGCCTTGCCTCCCCACTCACCGAGATATTCTTTATTGCGCAGAGTTAAATTCCATGAAGCAGCGTCAGGAAAGAAAGCTACAGCCTCCGCCCCGCTCAGACCGGCGTTAAGAACTTTTACAGCCGAAGCCTCATTCAAAGCACCCTCTACAACATAAAAATCTTTATACTTGCATTTATGATAACAATAAAGGCCGTTGCTCTCCGTATAACTTTCAAATGAAGATAAACCGCCTTTAAGCAATGCCCTTTCTCTTATAGACGGGTCTTTTCGGCATTGTTCATAATAAGTTTTTTCTAAAAGAATGTTGAGCTCGGACGCATTTTTACTCTTAGCTCTCTGAACGGCAGCGATTATGTCATTTTCATTTCTAACAATATCAAAATCTTGATATTTACATTGATAACAACAATAAGCAGCGTTGTTTTCCGTATAACTTCCGTAAGACAATAACCCGCCTTCGCGCAAAGCCCTATCTCTTATAGACGGATTTTTTTGGCATTGTTCATAAAATTCTTTTTCGAGTAAAAGACCGAACTCAGGAGCATTTTTTTTCTTGGCTTTCTGTACGGAGGCGACTATTTCACTTTCATTTTTAACAGGGTACATAGGACAGCCCCACCAGATTATATTTTTAATCGTAAATTCTCCGGACGATGTGTAAGTTACGTCAGCTTTTTTAACGCCTCCGCGTGCGAGAGCATACCAAAGACGGGACGATTTAGTCTTACAGCGTAAAAAATCATCATGCCTTAAAATAAAATTATAGCTTGTCTTTTTGGGAAGCATGACATTTTTTAAGATTGCCGCCGGAAGATCTTTCAGAGTTAAAACATTTTGCGCGCTTGAATTTGAATTTAATCTTGAGTTTAACATTTTTTTCCTCTAATTTAGAACTTTGCTACCATTTTAGTAATTACTCTATTGCCGGAGATTTTCACAGTTTTTTGCCCGCTCAGCTGGGACACACATTCTTCAACAATTTTTGTTTGGGATTTAGGCCGCCTAAGTTTTATAATTTTTTTAGCGTCAGGGTCGGGAAGCATTTTCATTGAGAATATTGTCTGATTTCGTAAAACATCATAAAAAGAGCGCGGAAAATCCTCAATACAGCCGTCAATACCGCGTATTAAAGTCGTGTAAGGTCTGCCGCTGCTGTCTTTTTGAAATTTATAATTTTTCGGGGCCAGTCTTGTTTTTCGGGTGTGATATAAATCTACAAAAAGAACGTCCCAATCATCGCCGCTTTGAGAAACAGTTTCAAAAATATCTATAGTGTCTATGCTGCCGAGACGATGAAAAAATATTTTTTCGCCCGAAGACGTTAGCAGACGTGAAAGATAAGTTAATTCGCCCAGCGTTCCGTTGACAGGAATAGGGTTAGTAATTTCATGGCCGAAATCGCCTTTTGCGCCCGGGATAGTATCGACAGCACCGCCCTGTTTCATGGCGTTCCAAACGTGTAAAAATTTTCTATCGACCTTAACTATTTCTAAAAATTTTAGATTTTGCTCGTCATCATTGTTATTGAACTCGGCGAACTCTTGAGGAAGATAATTTATTTTGCGTTCTTGTTCATCATCTTCATCGTCATCACCGAAAAGCCAAGTCCAGAAAGACATTTTTAATTTTCTCCTTTCGTGTAAAAATTTTTATTTGACTCTACGCAGAGTTATTTCCTGATAAGTTGCCATTGCGCCTATTACTTGCCCGTATGTTTGGCCGTATACGTTGGGATTATTTTTCCAAGAGTAGCTCCATTTCAAAGTTGAATTATTAACAAGAGTAACAATATTATCAAAATAACCCGTGTTCATTTGTCCTCCGGTAGCGTCATCTTGATCTTTTTCTGTACATTCATATGTGCTGTTATCAACAAATTTATAATAAGAAAGAGCTTGAAATGAGACCGGCAGAGTAGTTATAAGTGAATTAGGATGATTCTCATATTCAAAATCAAGCACGACTGAAGAACTTACACCGCCGCTATTTATTATGTTATTTCCTGTAAGTATCATAGAATAACAATCCATCAATTTAGGAACAGTACGCCAAGCGTTCATAGAATCAGGATAGCCTTGTTCAGCATAATAATCTCCTGTTTTTTTCATGGTAATTTGAAAATTTTTAATATTGCCGGGAACATAATGGCCTGTCGATGTTTTAGAACTGCTGCCGCTGTCATTGTTGTAATATTTTGTGTCGCCGCAGCCCGAACCCATAGAAAAAAACGCGAAGAAAATTAAGGTAACAATAACATAGCACAAATTTTTTTTCGTGCTCATCAAGGATTAAACCCTCCTGCTAAAATTTTTTCAAAAAAGTTTCAAGCACGGCCATACATAACACTGTTCACTGTGCTATTTATTTACAAGAAAAGCCCGTAAAGTCTACATATTTTTTTTGAAAATTAAAGCGCGCGGAAAAGACCCTGTATCTAAAATTTGATTTATAAACGTGAAATTATTATCTAAAGTTTTTAATTTTTGTACCTGCTCAGCGTCTCCGGCCTCAAAGATTAAATATTTATCGGGTCTTAAAATATTGCGTGCCTGAGAGAAAATTAATCTATAAAAATCCATTCCGTCTCCGCCGCCGTCAAGTGCTGAAAGAGGCTCATAGTCTTTAACTTCCGGCATTAAATTTTTAATTTCGCCTGACGGAATATAAGGAGGATTTGAAATTATTAAATCAAGTGAGGAGATTTCATTTATATCCGTGATTAATTTTGCGCGGTCTTGAACGTTGAAGCGCGATAAATTTTTTTCGGCGTAAATTAAGGCCGCGTTGCTTTTATCGAGCATAAAGGCAAAAGAATTTTTGAATTCGAGTAGTAACGTTACAGCGATACAGCCTGACCCCGTTCCCCAGTCAAGGAAAATAAATTCAGAGTCGGGCGTAAAAATTTCTTTCACAGCTTCAATTAAAGTTTCGCTGTCATGACGCGGAATTAAAACACCCGTGCCGACTTCAAAATCCCGGCCGTAAAAATCTGCAATGCCCATAATATATTGCATAGGCTCATGATTTTCGCGGCGTTTTATTAAAGAATTAATTTTAGCGTTTTCTTCGGGCGAAAAATTTTCTTTTGCCATAAATTGCGTTGTAGTAAGCCCAAGAGCATATGACGCAAGCCAAATATTTTCTTGGGTGAGGCCTGAGGGGTTAGGGGTTAGAAATCTTGTTTGCTTTTCGTTGCTCATTTGTAAATATCTCCGCACGGTCCGATTTTAATAACATCAATTAAAATTTCTGCTCTCAAATGCGCTTTCTTTTTACTTAGAAAACTAAGCGCGTGAAAAAACTCCTCACGCCCGCTCGAGGCGGGGAGGCCTCACTCCTCACTCCTACCTCCTAACTATCCCTCAAGGTTTTGAAGTTTCTGAGTTTGTTCAGCGAGTAACATAGCGTCAATCATTTCGTATAAATCGCCGTCAAGATAATTTTCTAATTTATAAAGCGTCAGATTAATTCTATGGTCAGTAATTCTATTTTGCGGAAAGTTATAAGTTCTAATGCGTTCAGACCTGTCGCCTGAGCCTATCATACCGCGCCGTTCGCTTGCCTGTTCGGAGTTTTGTTTTTGCTGTTCTAAGTCAAATAATTTAGTTTTAAGATAGGACATAGCACGGGCTTTATTTTTAATTTGGCTTCGTTCGTCCTGACAAGTTACAACAATTCCTGTAGGCAGGTGAGTAATTCTGACGGCTGAGTCAGTCATGTTGACGTGCTGGCCGCCTGCACCGCTTGAACGGTAAGTATCAATTTTCAAATCTTCCTGTCTAATTTCGACTTCAACATCATCAGCTTCGGGCAGAACTGCGACAGTAGCCGCGCTTGTGTGAATTCTTCCGCTTGCTTCGGTTATCGGAACTCGTTGAACTCTGTGAACGCCGCTTTCATATTTCATTTTGCTGTAAGCTCCGTTGCTGTCAATTCTGAAGACTATTTCTTTATAGCCTCCGATACCTGCAGTATTAGTAGAGCTGTCGATGATTTCAATTTTCCATCTTTGACGCTCGCAAAATCTTGTGTACATTCTGAATAAATCAGCCGCGAACAAAGTAGCTTCATCGCCGCCAGTGCCTGCACGGATTTCAACGACAACGCTTTTATCATCGTTAGGGTCTTGAGGCAGTAATAAAAGGGTTAAATCGTGAGTAAAATTTTCGATTTTAGGTTCAAGATTAGAAAGTTCCTCACGTGCGAGTGCTTCAAGTTCGCTGTCGCCGGATTTAATTAACTCTTTAGCTTCTGCGATAGATTTCAAAGCGTCTTGATATTCGCGGTATTTAATGACAACAGGCTCAAGCTGAGCGCGTTTTTTCCCTAAGATTTGCAGTTCTTTAGGATTAGACGCTACAGCTGGGTCAGCTAATTTTTCGCCGGTCTCGATATATTCTTGTTCTATTGCTTTTAATTTCGGTTCAATATTCATGCTGAAAGACCTCCTTCAAGAGCTGTATCAAGAGAGATTAAAGCTATTTCGGCCTGATTAATATTGGGTTCTCTTGTTGTTAAATATTGCAAAGTCAAGAACGGGCTTATAAAACAAAGTCCGATTTTGCCGCTGTTTGACGCAAGTTTAATAATCTCGTAAGAAATTCCGATTACTAAAGGAATTAAAATTATTCTTGCTATAACTTGCATGATGAAACTTTCGCCTGATACTAAAGTTTTTACGGGTGAAAAAATTATAATGCTGACGATTACGGCTATTAATAAAAAAGATGTTCCGCAACGTGGGTGAATACGTGAACATTTCATAATATTTTCTGGTGTCATTTTCATTTCTGCTTCAAAAGCGTTGATAGTTTTGTGTTCTGCGCCGTGATAACGGAAAACTTCTCTAATATCCGGCCATAGGCCTATAACCGCGACATAAGCAATAAAAATTACAGCTCTTAAAACTCCCTCAATGATATTAATATGAAGCTGCTGTGTAGCAAGATGTCCTGCAAGCCATAAAGGAAGCGCGATAAAAAGCCCTCCGACCGCGAAAACAGCAAGACCTACAGCTAATAAAATATCTTTGAAAGTCATTTTTTCGTCTTCTTCTTCGAGAGCTACTTCAGCGGATTTAGAAAGAGCCTTAAACCCTACGGCCATCATCTCGCACATAACAACAACGCCGCGAATAAAAATTAAATTATAAGGAAAATGTTTAGTGCGTGAAGAATTTTGCCAGCTGTCCTTAAAAACTTCACCCGAAGGACGGCGTACAGCGAGCCCCCATAAATTTTTGCCTTTCATTAAAACTCCCTCAATAACGGCTTGGCCTCCGACAGGAATTTTTTTATCGTTTTCTTCAGCTTCGAGAGCAAATAAATTCAAAGCCGAAATTAAAATCATATTTAATTTTTTAATAATATTCATTTTAATAAATCTTCCATATCTTTATAAATTTTTCCGCATGAGCGAGCCTCACAGCAAGCCCCGAATATACATGCGGGCCCGGCTTTTTCAAATAAGACGGGAGCTTTTTCGCGGCATAATATTAACATTTTTCTTGCAAGTTCGTGAATTTCCCATTGAGCGCGGCGGCAAAGTCTTAAATTAAAGAAATGATGAAGTTCTCTTGCGTTCATAGTCATGACGAGCCTTGTAGAATGTCCGTGAGGCAGGATAAATCTTGCGTCTTCTTTTGAAATTCCTAAATTAACTAAGTCAGAATAAGCCTTTTGCGAAATTTCGACAGCACTGCTAAAAATCTTTAATGCTTCAGGATTATTTTTTATAGTATCAGGAATTACAACGGCTTCAGGGTCGGCAGTCATTTTGACGTATCTTTGACTTTGCTGACTGAAACTTGCAACTCTATGACGAACTAACTGATGAGAAGCAACGCGGCTTAAACCGTCAATTCCAAAAGTAAAATTAACGTGTTCAAACGTAGACATATGGCCGCTTTTGAATAAATCGGCGATTAATTTGCGCGATAAATTTTCTTCTTCGCCTTTTAGTAAATCTGACGCTGTTACATCTTTATAACAAATTCGTGCTGCTGCTGCTACTAAAGCGTCAGGCTGAGGCGTATATGCTAATAAAATTACGTTCATGATATATAAATATAAAAAAAACTCCCTGAGCGCATTAAAAAATACGCAAAGAGAGTAGACAAATTTTCTAAAGAAGTTCGCTATTGACTATAGCATTAATTATTATACTTCCTACAGCAAAATTATTTTTCATTGCAGTAGGGAATATGTCGAGAGCTTCCATATTATTTTCAGAAGCAAGACTAAGGCTTGTTTCAAAAAGATTTTCAGGCGTTGAATTTAATATAAAAACGTCCATGTTTACGACATCACGGATTATTATATAGCGTTCTAACATGTTCATACGCTTCAAAGCAAGCCCGATAGCAATATCTTCCATTTCGGACACTGCGAAAGGGTCTCGGCATTCATATGTTTTTGTAATTAACAGAGCGTTATTATGGTCATAAATTCCTTTCCAGAAATTATCGCTTGTTGCTGTAGTTCCTTGCAAGACTTTAGGCTCACGGACAGCCCAAGAAGCGTTGTTAAATTCTTTTTTCATAGTTTCGCGTGTAAATTCTGTAGTTTCGAGTTTAACATTTTTTACTAAATCATATAATTTATCGATTAGCTTAGTATTTAATTTCACTAACGAAGCATTATCATAGGATTTATCGTGAAACCAAGTTGTAGAATTTTTGTCTTTCATGTCTCGAATGTCAAAATGATGGCCTAAATCATAATCAACAGCCGCCGTTATCAAAAACACATCGCCCATAACTGCAAAATCCCGCGCTCCTCCTGCACAGCCCGTTGAAATTATATAAGCGTCAGAGAAATCAAATCTTTCATCATTCAAAACGGCCATAGTACTTAAAGCCGCGTTTACTTTTCCCATTCCGGTTATGTAAAGAGCAACGCCGTTTTTAACATAAAGTTTGCTATTCTCAAAACCGCCTTTAATTTCGTAAGTTTGGCCGCCGTCAAGGAAAGCTTCATAATAAAATTGAGCTTCTCCGGGAAAATCGCCTTTAATATCACCGGCTTCAAATTTCGGCAAAATTAAAACTTTCACCGGAATTTTTCCTGAGTTTTCAGCGGCACTTGCAAACGTAACTGACGCAAGAATAAAAACGAGCGCGAGAAATTTTTTCATAATTTATACTTCAGTTTTCTGACCGTAGTTAATGCCTTGATATTTTTTCTGGAATTTCTCAAGGCGGCCGGCTTCAGTTAAAACTCTGCCTTTTTTGCCGGAATAAAACGGATGGCAGGCACTGCAAACGCCGACGCGGATTTCTTTCATTGTTGAACGTGTTGTGAAAGTATTACCGCAGGCGCAAGTAACTTTGCATTCCTGATACTCAGGATGAATATCTTTTTTCATTCTAAAAAATTTCCTTTCTGAAAATTATTTTGACGTTAAGAATTAGAAGCGTCTTTTAACTCCTAACCCCTAACTGTTTTTTTAGTGTCTAAGACCGAGACGTTCGATTAATGAACGGTATCTATTAAAATCTTTGTTCATCAAGTAGCGAAGTAAGCGGCGGCGTGAACCGACCATTTTAAGGAGGCCGCGTCTTGAGTGGAAGTCTTTTTGGTGAACTTTCAGATGTTCAGTGAGTTCGCGAATTCTTTCAGTGAGAATAGCGACTTGGACTTCAGGCGAGCCTGTGTCGTTTTCGTGAGTTTTATACTCTTCGATGACTGCTTGTTTTTTATCTTTCTGGATCATGGAAATTTTTTCCTCCGTAATAAAATTTTTTTCACTTCAGAGCCAAGAGTGCGGCTGTCCAGTTTGCCGTAATCATAGCTTCGAGTGTAAGCGCGGATAATATTAGCATAGAAATCAAAAAAAATTAAGAAGTCCGAAAATTAATCTCGAACTCCTTAATTAAATTTGAAAATTTTAATTTTTATTTCGCCGGAGCGTCTTTTGCTTCATCTTTAGGCATAGGAGCGGGCGGAATTTTTTTGTTGAGTTCACGCTGTTTCTTAAAATCTTCGCGGAATTTTTCCATACTTTCAAGCCTTTGAGTAAATCTCCACATTTTAATTTCCTGCTCAAGTTTCTGCATTTTAGCGTAAGTATCGAGAGCCTTACCCTTATTAACAGGAACGCTCGACATAGCTTCTTCTAAATCTACGCGGAGCTTAGCGAGTTCTACAGCTTTTTCGCGGATTTCTTTGGGCATATCGGGCGAGAAATTCATTCTTCTATGTCCGTTACGGCAAGGTCTTTCAAAATTCCCATCGGGCTTGCAAAATTCTCCCTGCTGACCCTGAAAATTCATATTCGGGTGATGAAGCTGTTGCTGGTTGCGATGTTCACGGTTTCCAAAATCCTTAGCATTTTCGGGCTGAGCAAAAGCTGCTGCTGCTCCAAAAACTACACATACTGTTAATAATAAAACTAAAACTTTTTTCATGATTAAAAATTACCTCCTTAAAAATTCGGTCTTTCAGGTCTTTGGCCGTTATTGTTGTTAAATTCCGGCGGTCTTCTGTCGTCTGAACGCGGGCGGGGCGGTCTTTTATCTCCGCTCATCATCGGCGGTCTTTTACCGTTAAAACCTTCGGGCGGTTCGGGCGGGAGTTGATTTTGAGTTTTCGCTATCGGCTTGAATTTCGTCTGGTCAATATCAACGTTGATATTAATGTCAGCGAGTGCTGTGCTTGAAACTCCTAAAACTCCTGCAAATGTTAAAACTGCTAAAACTTTACGCTTCATAAATAAAATTCCTTTCTAAAAATTAACGGTGCGGCGGCCTGTTATTTCTCGGCGGCTCGTACCTTCTGCAATCGTCATAACGCGGTCTTCTATGCGGCGGTCTGTCGTGAAAATGAGGCGGAGGCGGTGCATAAAAGTGATGATGATGATGATAATGCGGCGGCGGAGGAGGTGGCGGCGGCGGTGGCGGAGGAGGGCAGGGTGGAAGTTCGCGGCATCTTCCCCAAGTCCAAGTTATTTGTATTCCGGAAAACTCAGGGCCTCTTGCTTCAGCTTTTGATGTTCCGTAAAAGACGCTTCCTGCGGCAATTAATGTTAGAACAGCTAAAACTTTACGCTTCATAAATAAAACTCCTTTCTTCTAAATTTCTTATTTTCTAATTCCTCATTGCTTTTCAATGCTGATAGAATAATAAAAAATTATGAACTGAAAATGAAATTAAAATGTAAGTTTTGTGAAAGGAGAAATTTTTTAACATGAAAATTTTAATTGTTGAAGATGAAGCCTCAATCGCCGAAGTCGTCAGTGCTTACGCAAAGCGGGACGGTTATGAGACTGTTATAGCGTCAGACGGTCTTGAAGCCCTTGAAATCTTTGAACGCGGCGGAATTGATTTAGTTATTCTTGATTTAATGCTCCCGAAATTAAACGGCGAGGAAGTCTGCAGAAGAATACGTGAAAAATCTTCGTCTGTTCCTATTATAATGCTTACAGCAAAGTCAAGCGAGAGTGATGTAGTTGAAGGTCTTGACACGGGCGCAAATGATTACATTTCTAAACCTTTCAGCCCGAGAGTTTTAATGGCTCGCGTAAGAGTTCAGTTACGGCCTAAAGAAATTCGGGATAATATTTCATCAGGCTCTTACGCTGACGGAAGAATTGAAATAGACCCGGAACGTGTAGAAATCCGCAAAGACGGAACACCAATTCCCGTTACTAAGAACGAATTTTTAATTTTCTCTACTCTCGTCTCAAAGCCGATTAGAACATGGTCGCGCGAAGAAATTATCAGGGCTGCACTTGGTGAAGATTATGACGGTTTCGACAGAACTATTGATACTTACGTCAAAAATTTACGCAAAAAATTAGCTGAACCCGGACATGAAAACGGCTGGATAAAAACAGTTTACGGTTTCGGTTATAGATTTGACGATGAAAAATAAAAATAAATCTCTGCGCCGTCATTTTCTTGCTCTTTATGTTTTGCTTGCGGTATTGAGCGGAATTGTAGTGCCTGCGCTCGGAGTACATTTCAGCGTGAATGCTTTTAGAAATTATCAAATTCAACGCCGTCAAGCTGACATTGAAAATTTAGGAGAAAGCCTCGCAGCTCTTTACGAAGAAGAAGGCGGAGTTTGGAAACGCCGCAGAGTTATGGACATTCTGAGACCTGCTCCGCAATGGGGCGGAATGATTATAACTTTGCTTGACGATAAAGGCCGCGAAATTTTCACGTTAAGGCCGATGCCTTTTAATCACGCTCACGGCCATATGAACGATAATGAAAATAATAATTTTTTTGAAGACGGCGCGGAATTTGAAACTATAATTTTTAATTTATCAGGCGAAAAAAATAAAAATATCGGCAAACTTGATATTAAAAGGCGTTTACCTACAGGACGTTACGAAAATTCTTTTATATCTTATTTGACGCGCTACACTTTAGCCGGAGCATTTATAATGATTTTATTTGCCTGCACAGTAGGCTGTATAGTTGCGGAAAGACTTAGCCGACCGGTTATAAAAGTAATTGAACGAACTAAAAAAATAGCAAAAGGCGACTACGATATTTCGGAAAAAATTTCGTCCGCAGGAATTTCAGAACTTGATGATTTAACGAACGGCGTAGAAAATTTAGCGCGTTCTCTTGCAGGACAGGAAAAATTGAGACGGCGTTTAATGGTTGATGTAGCTCACGAACTTAGAACGCCCCTGACTGTAGTAAGAACTCAAATTGAAGCTGTTGCAGACGGAATTTTAGAGCCGAGCCCTGAACGTCTTGATTTATGTTTGAACGAGATAAAAAGATTGGGCGGATTAATCGAAAATGTTGAAGCCTTGACGCGCCTTGAGGGAGAAACTCTCGAAATTCACACAGAAAAAACAGAAATGAAAAATTATCTTGAGCCAGTTCTTGAAACTTTCAAACCTGTTTTTGAGAAATCCGGAATTAATTTTGCTTACGAATTGCAGGAAAAATTATTTTGCGAAATTGACAAAAATAAATTCAGGCACGTCATCGATAATTTATTATCTAATGCCTTGCGTTATACTAATTCGGGCGGAAAAGTAAACGTAAAACTTCACGGCGATAACAACAAAATTTTTATTGAAGTCAGCGATACGGGCATAGGAATTTCAGAAAAAGATCTGCCGAATATTTTTGAAAGATTTTACAGAGCTGACGAGAGCCGTGCACGTGTTACAGGCGGAAGCGGAGTAGGGCTTGCAATAGTAAAAGCCTCAGTTGAAGCCCATAACGGAACTATCACGGCAGGGAGCGTTAAAGGCAAGGGAAGCAGCTTTGTAATTCAATTAGAAAGCAGTAAGTAGTTTTTTTTAATTTTAATCTCAAAATCTGCTATACTCACTAAAATATTTTTTTAATTTTTTTAAGGAGCGTGTATCTTTAAGTTGAGCAAAAATTTGCCTGTATTAAAAATCGGTAAATATCAGCCTAAATATCCTTTAATTCAGGGCGGAATGGGCGTTGACATTTCGGGCTTTAATTTGGCCGGAAACGTTGCTAAATGCGGAGCGGTCGGAACTATCGCAAGCGTTGGCCTCGCTCATAATTCGCCGTATTTTGCCATAGAAAAACATAATTATTTTGACGCTAATGAAATCGTAGTTAAAGAAGCTGTTGCAAAAGCTAAAAAAATCGCCGGTGATGACGGAATTATAGCGGTAAATTGCATGGTAGCTTTGACTGACTACGACAGACAAGTCCGTGCGTCTGCTGAAGGCGGAGCAAACATAATTATTTCCGGTGCTGGTCTTCCTTTAAGACTTCCGGATTATACAAAAGATTTTCCTGATGTTGCATTAGTTCCGATTGTGAGTTCAGCAAAGGCCGCGAGTTTAATCTCTCGTCATTGGGAGAAAAAATACAACAAAATTCCCGATGCTTTTGTAGTTGAAGAACCTGCTACAGCGGGCGGACATTTAGGAGCTACAACTATTGAGCAGGTTTATGACCCGGCTTTGAGGCTTGAAAAAGCTGTTCCGGATGTTGTAAATTTTGTAGAAAACGAATTGAAGTGCGATATTCCAGTAATTGCGGCGGGCGGAATTTGGGACAAAAACGACATTGAAAGAGCCTTTTCACTCGGCGCAAAAGGTGTTCAAATGGGTACAAGATTTGCGTGTACTTACGAGGGCGATGCTTCAGAAAGATTTAAGCAGGCTTATATTGACGCAAAAGAAGAAGATGTAGTTTTAATTCACAGTCCTGCAGGTCTTCCCGGACGCGCTATAAAAAATCCTTTTGTTGCAAAATATCTTGAAGGCAATGTTGAAAGTAAACCGTGTTTTGCGAACTGTTTAACTCATTGCAGATATAGAAAAACTCGTGAAACTTTTTGTATAGCTGCTGCTTTAGTTGATGCTCAGGTTGGAAATTGGGAAACGGGCTTATTTTTCTGCGGAAGCAATGTCGTTAAGGCCAATAAAATTGAGCACGTCAGCGACATTATTAACGAACTTTTTAGTGATTAAAGATGAGGAGCGGTAAACTTTTCTCACTCCTCACTCCTAACTCCTAACTGTTTTTTAGAATCCAATCTTAAATAAATTATCTATTAACTGCTGCTTAAACTGGTCTCCGGCGTTATCGTCTTCAATGCTTGAGTCGCCTCTTCCGACCGGAATTTTTAGATTGAGCTTAAATTGAGTATCATCGCGCTGTTTTTCTTCGTTTTTGTTGAGCATATCTATCGGCAAAAAGTCTTCAATGGGCTTTGTAATTTTAAGATCTAAGAGTCTTAATTCTTCCCATGAATTAGCTAATCTGAATGAAACGTTTTGAAAATCTTTTCGTTTTACACCAAAAATTCTGCCCGCTGTATCGCGCAAAACACTTTGAGCTAAATTTCCTGTCATATATTGGAAAACGCCTTTCATTGCGCCCAATAACTGATCTAAAATTTTTAAGTCAAATCTTCCATCGCATAACAAATTTAAGCCTTTGCCTGGTATTCCGAGCGAGCCGTTTATATTGACATAACGGTATAAAGGTTCGTTATTAGCTGCTTTTGCGCCTGTTCCTGGATTTAAGAAAAGGTCTTTACCGTCCCAGAAAAATGAGCCGCTGATATTCTCAAAACTTATTTTTTTAGTCGGCGTAACTCTGTCTATAATGCTCATTTTGTGAATATATCCTGGTGTTGTTGAAAATTTACCGGTTGCAAAATTTGTAGGCATGACACCGAAATTGCCTTTTATATTAGTTTGAGCACTGACTTTACCTATTACTTCGCCTTCTGTTAAAAATTCGCCTGCTAATTTACCAAAATCTAAATCAGCAACGTTTAATTTTCCTGTATAGATTTTTTTCGTTAAATCTACGTCAAGACCTGTTTTTATAATGCCGTCGCTTAAATACGCAACACCGTTTTTCATTTCGATTTTATTTTTAGACAGCGAGAAAATTATCGGCATAAAGATATTTTCAATACTTATTTTATCGAGGATTTTTATTTTGTTGGAACTTGCTTTTATATTAATATTTGAATTTTTCTGCGTGCTTCCGGCGATATTAATTTTTGCATTGCCTTTTATAAGTCCGGCCATGCTCGGCATTTGAGTTTCTATTGCGCTGTTTATATCCAACGGATTTGTATCAATATTATATAAATAAATTCCGTCTCTTTCTGTAATATCTATATTTAATTCGGGCTTAAAATTCTCTAACCGCGCCTTAGCATTGATTTTATAATTATTTGCTTTAGGCGAATTTAATTTTAATGCAACATCGCGGATTTCATTATTACCGTAGAAAATAGGCCGTGTGATTTTTATATCGCCTTTAGGAGCTGCAAGAGTTCCTGAAATATTTGCTTGAGCGTCAATAACCCCGTCAAGCGGTGATGTACCCATGAAAGCCGCTAAATTTTTCTTGAGATTAAAATGTTTTAACATAGCATGAAAACTTAACGTGCTGTTATTAAAATTCTTTTTGTCAAAAATGAAGCTGCCTGCGGCATTTATATTTGAATTATTAATGTCTGCTTCAAGTTTGTTGAGCGTAATTTTTTTCATGTCGCCCCTTGCAACAACTACAGCTTGAGGCATATTGATAAATTTATCATATTTTACATCTTCTGCACGCAGAGCCGCGTGAAATACGGGATTTTTCAAATTACCCTGTATATCTGCCGCGCCTGAAATTTTGCCTGAAATATTTTCTTTTATATTCAGTGATTTCAAAGTTTTAGCTAAATTTATAGCATTGCTGTGCACAGCTAAATTAAACGCGGGATTATTTATATTTGTAAGATTGATATTTCCTTTAAGATTTAAGACACCGCCCGGCAATATAGCGCGGGCATCATTGATATTTAATACGTTATTTGCATATTTTACAGGAAAATCCAAATCGCCTATCTTAAATTTATCATATACAATATTTTTAGCGTTCAAAACAGTATCGGCCTTGATAGCATCTACATTGTTATAATTTCCTGAGATATGTGAATGAAAATTGTAAATACCTGCTAAATTCAATTTTTTTAGATCCGGAATTATTGCAGGGTCGAAATTTTCTGTTCTTAATACCGCGTTAAATTCGCCAGTTCCTATATTTGCAGAGCCTGAAGCTGTGATTAACGCCCTGCCTAAATTTGCAATAAAACTTTCTAATTTTGCGCTGTTTTGTTTTGTGTTGTAAATTGCATTAGCATTGATATTATTTAACGTAATGCCGCCCGCCGCTAATTTTGCTGAGTTTAATTCTAAATCTAAATTCAAATTTTCGTGAATTATAGTTCTAAGTGAGATTTTTCCGGCAGGATTTTGTATAGATTTAGCAGCTTCCGGAGCGAAAGTCTCAAGAGTTTTAACAATCGTTGCCGCGTCAATATTTACGAGCGAAATTATAGCTTCGGGCGAGAAATCTTTTTGACTTACTTCACCGCGTGCAAATAATTTTCCGCCTAAAATTTTGCCTGTTATATCGAGCTTAGGAGCTTGATTTTTAGCTAATTTAACCTTTGCAGCTAAATTATCCAAAACTTTTACACCCATTGCTTGAATTACGGGTATATTTGCTTTTATATCGGCCTTAGTGTTCGCAAGAATATTTGCATTTGCAACGGTTTCTATATCAAAATCGACATCGCCGCCGGTTCCTTTTAATTTTAATTCCGGTGCAAAAATCTTTCCGATTTCAGTAAGCGATAAATTTTTTGCCTGACCTTTTGCTGAGATTTTAGGGGCGTTTAAGTCCGAAATATCAGCCAACGCGCTCAAATTTAATTTAGTAATATCCGTGTTTAATATTGCATTATTAAGCGAAAAAAGTTTATTATCACTGAATTCAAACGGAAGATTAAAATTCAACGGCACGTCCATTATATCAGCTTCGGGCATTGCTAAAAATCCTGAGATTTTCATTACGTCTTCACTGATCATATTAATTTCCGCGTTGATTAAGCCTGAAAATTTTTCCTTTTCTATATTTACATCATTAGGCGCAAATTTTAGTAATTCCTGCAATACTAAAGACTGCAAATTTAGTTTTAATTTCAAGTTTTCAAGAGAAAAAGCTAAATTTCCCCTGCCTGAGCCGAGCGTTAAATCAGAACTTATAATCTCGATTATATTTTCAAATTTTACGTCAGCGTCGGCTTTTACGGGGAAAATATTTTCGCCTGAAATTAATTTAGTATCCAAAAATAATTTGCCGTTATCACTAAGATTTAAGGCGTTTAATTCTAAATTTGCGTAAGGAGTTCCGAATTTTACATCTTTTACTTCAAGATTAAACGGATTAATATTAATATTCAGCGGTTCTTCGTCATCTTTTTTATCTTCACTTACAGCAAAAAAATCACTAATAGCGAGGACTTTATCTAAATCGCTTTCAACACCGTGAATTTTTATTTTCTTAACAAAAGGCACGCCGTCAGCTAATTTTAATATTAAATCCCAGTCCGGACTTACTGCAATGTAGTCAAGATTAAATAAATTTGTATCGCCTGAAAGCAATTTTAATTTTTCTATCGTAAAACCTTTATGAACAGAGCCTTTTATATCTTGAATTTCAAGTTTCAAAGGCTTTTCAAGAAAAAAATCTCCCGCCTTGTTTACCAAAGGCAATACAAGCCATGAGCCGGTTTCAAAATAGAATAACGCTGAAAAAACCGCAAGTAATACTAAACTTAAATATATTAAAAATTTCGCTAACGAGCTAAAAAAACGCACTTAAACTCACTTTTTCTTTCTTAATAATAATTTTAATACCAACGGCCACACGACTATTATATAAAAATATAAAATCGTCTCATTGACTAATCTTCCTAAATGCGCGCCGAATAAACCTGACATAGTTCTGCCCGTTTTATTTATAATAAAATACAACGGAATTAAGCCGATTATGCTGATTGCAACACCTTTCAGATTAAATCCTGCAGGCTCAAATTTTATAAAACGGTCTTCAATATACCAGGCAAGAGCAAACGAAGCAAAACCGCCGGCATCGCCCCATGCGTCTACTGTCATTCTATTCGGGTCTACGAGCAGTTTTCCGTCAACATAATCCATAGGATAAGACTTTGTCATTACGTAAATGAGTGTCAAAATTCCGGCCGCAGCACTGATTAACATCACTAAAGATTTTTTCTCGGGTTTTTTGTCTATATAATCAAATACTAATTTTGCAATATAAACAGAAAAAAGTCCAAGCACAAATCCTACTAAAACATCTTGAGGCGTATGAACTCCAAGATAATTTCTTGAAAACATAGTTATAAACATCAACAATATAAACAGCGCGCTCAAGCATTTTATTTTTTTAGTATAAATTGCCATTCCTGTATAAACCGGTACAGACATCATAGTATGACCGCTCGGAAATGAATAGCCCGTTGCTGTTCTTATTGCATCTCCGGCAGGGATTATTCGGGGGTCTTTAATCCAAGGACGGTAAACACACGCAGTTAATTTCACGATTGCGTTTATTGTATGACTGACTTTCAGCGCGAAAAAAATAAATAATCCTTTTTTCTTATCCAAGCACCAATACACGAATGCCGGCAAAAACAAAATTTCATGCACAGCAAAAAGCGAAATCCATTCCACAAACGGCGTAAGAGCGTCATTTATTCCGTTTCTGAAGTCCTGAAGCCACAACAAATAACTTATGTCCATAATTAATTACTACACTCCTTAATCATCCGGCCAAAATTCTAAAATTTCGTTTCCGTTTTCTTTTTTATCATTATAGCTTAAATCTAAGAAATCTCTATTTTTATTTCTTAAATTTTCTATAATTTTTTTATAATCGTTCATAAAATCAGTGTTTTTACTCTTGATTATCTCGAATTTTTTATTATCAGCCGCCCGTTCAAGTTCAGCGCATAAATCTGAAAATTCCGCCAAACCGAGCATTTTAGAACTGCTTTTAAGGGCGTGGACGATTATTCCGTAAGTTTCATAATCGCCGCTTTCAAAGGCTTTCTGCAGAGAATTTATTTTTTCGCCGGAACTCAAAATATATTCTTTCAGCAAAATTTTAGATAATTCTTCGTCATTTTGAGAATAATAAGATGTTTTTTCAGCGTCAAAATTATTTTCGTGCAATTCTTCACGGCTTTCTTTGATTTTTTCTGCGGGTAAATATTTCAGCAGCATTTTTTCAAGTTCGAGGCCGTCAATAGGTTTTGTCAAATAATCAGTGAAGCCGAGAGCCAAATATTTTTCGCGCGATCCCGTTACAGCGTCCGCAGTGAGGCAGATTACGGGCACAGTTTTATTAAATTCGCGGATTTTATTGAGTGCTTCAGTCCCGTCAACGCCAGGCATTCGATTATCCATTAAAATTACATCAAAATTATTTACGCGGGCTTTAGCTATTGCTTCTTCGCCGCCTGATGCTGTCTCGATTTTTATTTTGGTATTTTTGAGCAGTCCGACAGCTACGAGCAAATTAAATTTTGTATCGTCAACAATTAGTATATCAGCGTCGGGAGCTTGGAATAATTCGCGGTAATGTTCAGCATTTTGAATACTTTTTTCAAATTTTTCATGGAAATTTCCTATATTTTCATACGAAATAACTTTTTGAGGCACAGTTAAAACGAAAATTGTTCCTTTGCCGTATTCGCTCTCTACAGTGATTTCGCCGCCCATCATTTTGCATAATCTGTAAGTTATTGCCAATCCTAAGCCCGTGCCTTCTATAGTGCTGTTGTGAGCTAAATCGAGGCGGGTAAAACGTTTGAACAAATTTTCTTTATCTTCAGGTTTTATGCCTATTCCCGTATCTTCAACTGAGAATTTTAGTGAAAGAATTTCACCGTTATTTTCAGTTTTTTCAACAGAAAATTTCACGCTGCCTTTATCGGTATATTTTACAGCATTGGTTAAAAGATTTTGCAGCATTTCTCTTAAACGTGTTTCATCACCGAAATAAACATCAGGGAGAGTTTCGTCAATACTAATTTGGAAATCAAGTCCCTTAGCCTTTGCACGTAAAGTAATCATGTTGCTTATATCGTTGAGAATAGAACTTAATTTGTAATTCGCGTTTACAATTTCGAGTTTTTCTGCCTCGATTTTTGAGAAGTCAAGAATGTCGTTAATCAGTGATAGTAAAGTATTTCCTGCGCTTTCAATACTGCCTGAATACGAGATAATTTTTTCAAAAATCTCATAAATTTTTGGATTTTCCCGCAGAATTTTCAATGCCTGCTGACTGTCGCGGATTACTAATGTGTTCATGCCGAGCACAGCGTTTAACGGCGTTCTAATTTCATGGGACATACTCGCAAGAAATTCGCTCTTCGCTTTATTCGCGGCTCTTGCTTTTTCACTTGCGACCTCTAATTCATGCTCATAACGGATTTGTTTCAAAGTGCTCAAGTGATATTCAATCATTATACAGGCTATAACAAATGAATTTACCATATACAACAATGGGAAACGAAGTAAAAATATCGGAGGATAACCGCCGGGATTTAAGGTTTTAAGCGGAGTCCAGTATAAAAGCATAAACAGCAGCGTTAAATAAGCCGTGCTTACTAATCCAATACGAACACCGCATAAATAGCATATTATAATAGGATAAAGGAAAGTCCAATGGGCAGCGAAGCCGTTTTTTGCAAAGAAAATTATAGCTGTGCAAAGCACTAAGGACATCAAAACTGTAAAATTTGCAGCTTTTTCGCGGTTTTTCTTGACGGATGCTAAGTAATAAACCCTGATATTTGAAAAGAAATAAATTAAACAGCCTATGCTCAAAGGACGGAATTGAGTATTAAAATACACCAAAAAGCCCGATAAAGCCGGAATTTCCATTAATAGAGCAATAACAGCAAATGTTCTTAAATTTTGTTCGAGACGTTTACCCTCATAAATTGAAATTCCAAGCCTATGCCAAACTCTTATTAAACGCATTATGTTTCGCTTCATGTCCGGCTATTCCTTCATACTATAATCTTTATCTTCGTCAATCATTGCGAGCATAATATCAGCAAATTTAGGATCAAACTGAGTTCCTCTGCCTTTTTCTATTTCTGATCTCACAACATCTTGAGGAAGTTCGGCTCTGTAGCTTCGTCTGCTTGTCATAGCGTCATAAGCGTCAGCAACTGCGATTATTCGAGCTTGTTCAGGGATTTCGCCTCCAATTAAACCGTCAGGATAGCCGCCGCCGGAAAATTTTTCATGATGCCATCTTGCGCCGTTAGCTAACGTAGGCATTTCGTTAATACTTTCTAAAATTCGCGCACCTATAAGCGGGTGTTTTTTTATAATTTCATATTCTTCTTTAGTTAAGCTGCCGGGCTTGTTTATGATTTTATCAGGTATTCCGATTTTACCAACATCATGCAGAAGTCCCATCATGTAAATATCATTTTGCTGCTGTTCATTATAACCGTAACGTCTTGCAATTTCCCGCGAATATTTTGCAACACGGGCTGAATGTCCGTTTGTGTAAATATCTTTTGCATCGATAGCGGCGGCCAAAGATAATACAACATGAATAAAAAGTTTGTAATTTTCTTCAGTTTTTTTTGCAACTTCATGTTCGAGATTTTTTTGTAAGCGGACTAAATCTATAATATGCCTGACCCTAAGCGTCAAAACTTCGGGTATAAACGGCTTTTTTATAAAGTCCATAGCTCCGAGTGAAAGTCCCAAAGTTTCTGCGTTTTCTGATTCGTCAGCCGTTAAAAAAATCACGGGAATATCTTTGCCGTTTTCGTGTTTACGAAGCTGTTTCAAAGTATCAAAGCCGTTCAGCAGCGGCATTTTTATATCAAGCAGACATAAATCCGGTGGCTCATTAATACTAAATTTATCCAAAAAATCAAGCAGAGCATGACCGGATTTTAATGCAGTAACTCTCATTCCGCTTCTGCTTAAAATAGTTCCGGCCATTTTTAGATTTACAATGTCATCATCAACGATTAACACCCAATCCATTATTTTTTTACCCCCCCCCAATTTGTCGTTGAAAAATCGGGAAGAACTAAATCATCATTTCCTGTCATAAAACTTACCCTCCATAAAAAATTTTTTATCTCAGCCTTATAAGTGGAAGATATTTACACTATTTTGTTAAATTTTTATTTTTTCAATTCTTTAATAGCATCGCGGATAACTGCGGCTCGTTCAAAATCTAAGCGTTCAACGGCTTCCCACATCTCACGTTCAAGATCCGGTATTGTCATTGTTGCAGATTTATTTTTGGTATTTTTATTTTTTCCGCGTGCTGTAAATTTTAGTTCGTTATTAGTTTCGTATGCTTTTTCAAGTTCTTGCGGCAACAAGTCCGACACATCTTTTATAATACTTACAGGCGTAATATTATGCTCATGATTAAATTTAATTTGTATATTGCGCCGCCGTTTAGTTTCGCTTGTTGCGCTTTTAATGCTGTCAGTGATTTCATCGGCATATAACAATACTTTGCTGTCAATATTTCTTGCGGCACGTCCCATAATTTGTATTAAAGAACGGTAAGAACGCAAATAGCCTTCTCTGTCAGCGTCTAAAATAGCTACTAAACTGACTTCCGGCAGGTCAATTCCTTCGCGCAATAAATTAATACCAACTAAAACATCAATTTTCCCGGCTCGTAAATCACGGATTAATTCAGCGCGTTCAAAGGTGTTTAACTCTGAATGAATATATTTAACCTTAAATTGTAATTCTTTCAGGAAATCGGCTAAGTCTTCCGAAGATTTTTTAGTCATAGTCAAGACTAAGGCGCGTTGACGGTTTTTAACACAATCACGCAGTTTACTAATTAAATCATCAATTTGATTTTTAGCCGGTAAAATTTCAATTTCAGGGTCTGGAATGCCGGTCGGCCTGATAATTTGCTCGGCTATGATTTTAGAACTTGCTAATTCATATTCGCCCGGTGTAGCAGATACAAAAACCGCTTGGTGTATTTTTTCTTCAAATTCGCGCCATTCAAGCGGCCTGTTATCGAGGCACGAAGGCAGCCTGAAACCGTTTTCAACGAGAGAAATTTTACGCGCTCTGTCGCCGTTGTACATTGCACGGACTTGCGGTAAAGTTATGTGGCTTTCATCGATAACACACAAAAAATCTTCAGGGAAAAAGTCAATTAAAGTTCCCGGAGGCTGGCCGTGTTTGCGTCCGTCAAGATACACAGAATAATTTTCAATTCCTGAGCAGTAACCTGTTTCCTGCAGCATTTCTAAATCGTAGGCTGTGCGTGATTTAATTCGTTGAGCTTCAATTAATTTGTTATTTTGTGTAAAATTATTTATAACCTGCTTTAATTCATTTTGTATTAAAGGCACGGAATTTTTAATTGCGTCATCTTGAGTTACGTAATGTTTTGCGGGAAAAATCGAGGCTTTATCAACTTTTTCGATGATATGACCGGTTAAAGGGTGTATAAAAAAAATGTTTTCGATTTCGTCATCAAAAAAAATTACCCGTATACAAATATCAATTTCATAAGCGGGAAAAATATCGACAGTATCGCCTCGAACCCTGAAATTGCCGGGCTCAAGATTGAACTCGCTGCGTTCATAATAATTATTTACAAGTTCTTCTAAAAAATCGCGTTGGTTAATTTTTTGGTTTATTTTGAAAGAAATAATAGCATTTTCATAATTTTCTTTTAATCCCAAACCGTAAATACAAGATACCGAAGCAACAATAATAACATCGCGTCTCTCGATTAATGCTTTAGTAGCGGAGAGCCTTAATCGTTCAATATTTTCGTTTATACTTGCATCTTTTTCGATATAAGTATCGCTTGAGGGTATATAGGCCTCAGGCTGGTAGTAATCATAATAACTCACGAAATAACGCACAGCATTTTCAGGAAAAAACTTTTTGAATTCGCTGTAAAGCTGTGCCGCTAAAGTTTTGTTGTGAGCAAGTACAAGCACCGGTCTGTTTAATTTTTCGATAACATTAGCAATAGTAAACGTTTTGCCGCTGCCTGTAACGCCCATTAAAGTTTGAAATTTGTTATTATTTTCAATACTTTTTACTAAATTTTCAATAGCTTCAGGCTGATCTCCGCTCGGCTTAAAGTCTGAATGTAAAATAAAATTTTTCATGATTTAATTATTAAAATTCGGCTCATTATCAGGACTTACGAGCAAAAAAACACGTTCTTGATTACCAATTAAATTATATTGTTCGCGCGCTAAATGTTCTACGCCCTCCGGAGTTTTGTAGAACGCGGCTTTTTCTCTGTAAATCCTTACTAATTCCTGCTTCCGTGCGAGTTCTGCTTCACTTTTAGATATAGCTTCTTGAATATTAGCAATTCTATCAAGTTCAAAGCTGTAATAGCTTAAAATCAAGGCCACGCCTAAAACAAGAACAGCAATAAATAAAATTTTTCTTAGTATAGCCATAAAATAAACTTACATTCTTTCAGGAGCATTAACGCCGATTAAATCTAAACATTGCTTAATAATATTCCGCGCGGCCACAGCTAATTTTACGCGGTCATTAGCATCGGGAGCGTCAATAATCCGTCCTGAATTATAAAAAGAATGGAAAGCCCCTGCTAAATTCGCGGCATAACTTGTAATTAAATGCGGAGCCAAAGTTTCAGACGCTGCCTTGATTTCGTCCGGGAAGAACGCTATAAAATCCGCGAGTTCGCGTGCTTCTTTGTTATCTGCAAAAATTTCTTCAGAAATTGCAGTATTTTCATCATTAAAATTAGCATTGCGCATAAGGCCGCAGACTCTTGCGTGAGCGTATTGAACGTAATAGACTGGGTTTTCGTTGCCCTGTTTTTTAGCTAAGTCCATATCAAAATCAATTTTGCTGTCGCTCTTTCTCATTAGTAAAAAGAACCTTGCGGCATCAACACCGGCCTCGTCTAAAACTTCGGAAAGTGTTATAAATTCTCCGGCTCTTGTTGACATATTTACATTTTTCCCGTCTCGTATTAAATTTACTAATTGTATTAATAATACATCGAAATCGTCAGGATTTTTGCCCATAGCTTTAATAGCCGCCTTAACTCTTGCTATATAGCCGTGATGATCAGCACCCCAAACGTCAATAACTCTTTCAAAACCGCGTGTTATAAATTTGTTTCGGTGATAAGCTATATCAGACGCAAAATAGGTAGGCACGCCGTTTGCGCGGATTAAAACGCGGTCTTTATCGTCTCCGATTGTGTCTTCGGTTTTGAACCATAAAGCCCCGTCCTGCTCGTAAGCAAAGCCGTTTTGTTTCAATTCCTGCATAGCGGAATTTACTAAATTATTTTCATGCAAAAATCCCTCAGGGAAAAATTTATCGAATTTAACGCGAAACTTGTCTAAATCAAATTTTATGCCGGACATAATTTTTTCGCTTGCAAATTTCTTGAAAAATTCGAGGCTTTCATCTTCCGCCATATTTAAGAATTTATCGCCGTGTAAATCTATAATCTCTTTTGCAAGATCGTAGATATAATCACCTTTATAGCCGTTTTCGGGGAATGGAAATTTGTCGGATTGTCCAAAAATTTCAAAATATCTTGCCAGCGTAGAACGTCCCAGAGTTTGAATTTGCAAGCCCGAGTCATTAACGTAATATTCGCGCTGAACGTCCCAGCCTGTGAACTCTAAAATTCTTGCAACACTGTCGCCGACAGCCGCGCCGCGTCCATGACCTATATGAAGCGGGCCGGTAGGGTTTGCGCTTACAAATTCGACTTGAACTTTTTTGTTATTGCCGAGATTTATTGAGCCGTATGAAGTAGCCTGCTCTAAGGCATTTTTGATAACATCGGCATAAAATTTTGAATTTAAGAAAATATTTACAAATCCCGGAGCAGCAACTTCAACTTTTTGTATATATTCGCATTTAAGATTTTCAGCTATTTTTGCGGCAATATCGAGCGGTTTTTGCTTTAGAATTTTAGCAAGTTTCAAAGCCGCGCTTGATGCTCTGTCGCCGTGCCCCTGAAATTTAGGACGCTCAAAAATTTCATTTGTGTTTTCAATTCCAAGAGCTTTTATAGCGTCTTGTAAAGCGTTATTTAATTTGATTACAGCTAAATTTTCGCCATTCATAATTTAATTTTTACTCTCCTTTTTTGCTGTTGTAAATGAAATTCCCAAAATTTCCTTTATTACTAAATAAGACGATGTCCAGCATAATGTTAGCGATAAAAGCATAATATTTGATTCTTTGCGCGTCATAATTTTACCTCACCGGAATATTTCTTGACGAAAAAGCCCGCCACTGCCCGAGACATTGAGTTAATAAATTCATGTTGCCGCCTGAAATATTCTGCAAATTAATTTCAAGTCTTGCATTAGCTTCGAGCCTGTGTTTTTTATTAGTATAAACATGACTGTAATTAATTTTGTCGCGGTTTCTGTTGCTCTTGCCGGAAATTAAAGCCTCTGAGGCATTTTCAGGGAACGCAATACTAATATCTTGGTCAATTATAAACGGGAATAAAATTTCAACAGGGGCTTCATATCCTGCTAATTTTTGTATTGACTTAGGGTCGAAAAACGGCAGTACCGCTAAAATTCCTTTGCCTGAACCTGCAACGCCGGGTTTGTTAGAAATCTTGAAAGAAAGTTCAGGAACTCCCTTGAAATTTTTTAATTTAACGTCATCAAAATTTTTCAAATCCGGGAATAATTCAAGCACTAATTTATCTAAATTTCCCTTGTCAAGACTGTAAAAATCTCCCCAAGCCCCGCGCAGTAAAACTCTAACATTACCATTTAATAAACCGTTTTCAGAAAGTTGTAATTCCATAATCGCAGACATTCTATTTTCACTCGATTTAGCTGCAGGAATACGCCGTGAAGTTAATTTTCCTGCGTCAGAGTTAAAGCTGAAAATTTTTGCACCGTTTAACAAAGCAGGCGAGCCTAAATCATGGAAATTAGAATCTTTACCCTTAAAATATTCGAGCACGGGAGCAAAGAAAATATCAGCACAAACCGGCGTATCATCATCGATTTCAAAAGGTAACTGCCACGCTAAAGACGCTTCAATTTTATTTGCATTGAGCCAAGATTTTGCAAGCAGTATTTTTTCGCGTTTGGTAAGCGGCATGGAATTAGATAAATTCGGAATTCGACGAAAAGAGCCCTCAGAAAGTTCAATTTCCGGGTATTTCATGAGCCACGAAATAATTTTTTGCGGATTATTACCGGCTTCGGCAGGAGCATTAATATTTGAAGAATTTTCAACTTCTTTTACTAAACCAGTTAGAGCTGAAGAGCCTTTGCGTGAGCCGAAAACGACACCCTGCCTTTGAAATCTTGCAAGTTCGTTTGACGAGTAAGGATCAATATTAATACGCCGCCATGTGTAAGAATATTCATCGTCTGCAAAATCGCGTTCAACAGGGTAAACAGCGGGGAAAGTTTTGTATTTTAATTCTTGTGTTGAGGCTACATTTACAATACTTTCCCAAACTCTTAAATCGTCTTGAAACCAGCATAGCCCCTCAACAGAAAGCTGTTTAGGCAGAGTTTCGCGCCACGCTGTAACTAAAATAAATTTTTCGGGCAGTCCCATGAAATTTATATTTGTAATTGAAGTGCCGGGATTTTCCTTAATATTTGCGTCCAAAATTTTATTCAGAGTATCAAAATCGTAGACATCAGCGAGTAAAATTTCAGTTTTGCCATCGTTAGGAGTTTGAATATTCCATTCAAGCCATTTTTTATCAAGTCCCTGACGGCCTAAAATTACATAAAGGCGTGTAATTTCTAAACCGTTGCCGGAACTTGCAATATCCGAATATTTGAACCAAATTATACCGTTTTCATTTGGATAAGTTGTAAAATCCGGATTAACGTTTTTCATTCGCGGCAGGTTAAAATCCGGCGTTTCAGACTGTGTGAAATTCCCCGTACCTTTATAATTCGACATGAGGCCGGACATATTTAAGTCCTTAATTTCAGGCATTTTCATGTCGATTAAATCTCCGGCACCTGCAACGCCTGCAAAAATAAAAATTAACACAAAAATTAGAAGAAATTTTTTCATAATTTTTTACTTCCTACCTCCTAATTCCTACTTCCTACTTGAATTAAAGTCCCCGTCCATGACAATATTTATATTTTTTGCCGCTTCCGCAGGGGCATGGGTCATTGCGTCCGACTTTAGGAAATTTGTTAATTAATTGCGCTTGGCCTCTTTGTCCGGAATTTTGCGAATTAGCTAACGAAAATTCTTTCTTTTCCATTGTCATCTCGCGTTTGTGTTTTAATTCTTCGCTCAAAATTTTAACTCTGAATGCTTGATTTGTGAAAGTATCTTTTACGCGCTCCATCATCTCTTGGAACAAATTATAAGACTCAAATTGGTATTCAATTAACGGGTCTTTTTGTCCTATTGCTCGCAAGCCTATACCGCGTCTTAATTCGTCCATGCTCGTTAAATGTTCGCGCCAAGCCGAGTCCAAAGTGTTCAGCAAAATGTAACGCATGATAACACCGGCAGGGCTGTCTTTGCCCTCACTGCTTGAATTTAATTCAGATACTTTAGCGTCAAAAAGTTTTTTAACACTGTCTAAAATTTCCTCTCTCATGCCTTCCATATCTAAATGATTATCAATACTTGAAATTTTCGAGAAATCTGCTCCGAACAAAGATTTTAATTTCGAGGCGGCGCGCCCTGCGTCAACTTGAGAATTATCTTCAGGAAAATATTTATCGAGAGTATCATTTACAACTCCGCGAACAACTTCCCAGCCGTATTCGGGCATTTCATCGTTAGGAGTTGCGATAATATCGGCTCTTTCGGCGTAAATTGCTTCTCTCTGCTGGTTCATAACGTTGTCGTAAGCTAATAACTGACGGCGGATATCAAAATGTAATTCTTCAACTTTTTTCTGAGAATTTTCGATAATTTTCGACAGCATTGAAGACTCGATAGCCTCACCGTCTTTCAAGCCCAATCTGCCCATTAAAGGCTGGATTTTTTCAGAGCCGAATAAACGCAATAAATTATCTTCCAACGATAAATAAAATCTTGAAGTTCCCGGATCTCCCTGACGGCCGCTGCGTCCCCGAAGCTGATTATCTATACGCCGCGATTCGTGTCTTTCAGTGCCGATAATCGCAAGCCCTCCGGCGTTTACAACTCTATCATGTTCTGCCGAGTCGGGCGGATTTCCTCCGAGCATAATATCAGTACCGCGTCCGGCCATGTTAGTAGCGACAGTAACGGCTCCCTCGCGTCCGGCTTGGGCAACTATAGCGGCTTCCTGTTCGTGATATTTAGCGTTCAAAACTTGATGAGGAATTTTTCGTGCTTTTAATAATTTGCTTACTCTTTCAGAATTTTCGATTGAAGTCGTACCGACTAAGACAGGCTGTCCGTTTTTATGACGTTCTTGGACTTCGTCAGCAACGGCGGCAAATTTTTCATGTTCAGTCGCGTAAATTACATCAGGATTATCTGTTCTAATCATGGGCTTGTGAGTAGGAATTGTAACGACTTGAAGACCGTAAATTTCTTTGAATTCTTCGGCTTCGGTTGCGGCTGTTCCCGTCATGCCGGCTAATTTATGATACATTCTGAAATAATTTTGCAAAGTTATAGTCGCTAAAGTTTGGCTTTCACGGCCTATTTTAACGCGCTCTTTAGCTTCGATAGCCTGGTGTAATCCGTCAGAATATCTCCGGCCTATCATCAAGCGCCCCGTAAATTCGTCAACGATAACGACCTCACCGTCTTTTACAACGTAATCAATATCACGTTTGAAAAGTTCGTGAGCCTTGAGAGCCTGAACAACTCTGTGAGCTAAATCAGAGTGGGCAGCGTCTGAAAATAAGCCCGGCAATTTCAAAAAATCTTCAGCTTTTTGAATACCCGCGTCAGTCATTGAGATACTTTTTTCTTTTTCGTCAACTTCGTAATCAACATTTTTCTTGAGACTTCGAGCCGCGCTGTCAGCTTTTACGTATAAACCTGCGTCATCGTCAGACGGTCCGGAAATAATTAAAGGCGTTCGAGCCTCGTCTATTAAAATCGAGTCAACTTCGTCAACGATACAGAAATTATGACCGCGCTGAACCATTTCATTTTGATTTAAGACCATGTTGTCGCGGAGATAATCAAAGCCGAATTCGCTGTTAGTTCCGTAAGTAACATCAGCCATGTAAGCGGCGCGCCGTTCTTCATTGGGCATATAAGGATATATAACACCTGCAGTCAAGCCCAAAAAATTATATACGGGTGTCATCCATTCGGCATCGCGTTTAGCTAAGTAATCATTAACTGTAACTAAATGAACTCCGTTGCCTGTCATAGCGTTTAAGACAACAGCAAGAGGAGCAACGAGAGTTTTTCCTTCGCCGGTTTTCATTTCGGCAATTCTTCCGTCATGAAGAGCCATACCGCCTATTAATTGAACGTCATAATGCCTAAGGCCGATAGTTCTTTCAGAGACTTCGCGGACAATCGCAAAAACTTCCGGCAGTAAGTCATCAAGTTCGGCGGAATTTTCCTGCTCACCAGAAACCTGAGATTTTAATTCGGCGAAACGTGCTTTAATTTCGTCATCAGATTTAGCTTTAATATCTTGAGCATAAGAATTAACGATTTCAACGAGAGCCCCGTATTTTTTGAGAGCGTTCTCGTTAGGATCTAAGCCCAAGAATTTTTTTATATTATTAAAAAACATTAATTTCTCCTGTAAAAAAATTTTTAATTATATATATTATAAAAGAATAAACGAACGAAATAAAAAAATCCCTAATCCCTAATTATTTTTTACGTCCTGTGCCGTCAATGCCGAATTTTTTATCGAGAGCTAAATTATCGCCCGGCTTAGTAAAATATCCGCTGCGGACTGTTTCAGGTTCTCCGGCTTGTAAAAGCTCGCTGACTTTCACGAAGCTGTAGCCTTGACTTCTTAAGTCTTCAACAACAAATTGCAATAAATTCGCTGTGCCTTTCGGAACTGAATTAGCGTGAAATAATAAAATAGATCCAGGCTTTGTCATAGCGGCAACTTTTTTTGCATTGCTTTTAGCGCGTTTTATATTCGAGTTATCTCCGGCTTCGGCGGCCACGTCCCATTGAATTACTCTCAAACCGAGACGGGAAATTATTTTCAAAGCCTGCTCATTATTCCGTCCGTACGGAAGTCTGAATAAAAACGGAACCGGCGGGATTTTTGCTTGTAAATCTTCAACGGCTTCGAGACCTTCAAAACCTTTAGAGTCGTAAAATTCGCGGAGAAATTCATCAAGTAAAATTTCATATTCAGCTTGAGTCCATAAAATTTGCTTTTTTAATTCAGCTTCGGAGAGCAGAGCGCAATTTCCGTGCGACCAGTTATGATTGCCGATTTCAAATAATTCATGTTCGCTCAAAATTTGCTTGACACGCCTCGAATGAGTCCGCATCCATTTACCGCCCATGAAAAAAGTCGCGGGGATTTTATTAATTCTTAAAAAATTTATAACGTCCATATCACAGCCCGTTGTTGATGTAGCAAGTTCGCAGGCATCGAACGTCAAAGCTATAACTCTTTCACCGTCAGAAATTTTAACGCGGCGTATAATTCCCTCGTCAGTTTCAAGAGGCGGCAAAATATTTTCAGGGTCTAATTTGTCCGGCGGAATCGTTTTGTTAGGGATCGCGCGTTTTGCGTCTAATTTATCGGGAAGCCAAGCGTCTTGTTTTTTTTCAGCATAGGAGATTGACGTAAACGCAAAAATTAAAATCGAAAATGCTAAAATCTTAACGGCCTTCATAAAATTTTTTCTCCTTTTTAATTTCTCATGTATAATAATAATCTCTAAATTTTAATTCTAAAAAAAATAAAATGAAAATGAATTTTACAACTACTTTTACAACTACAAAAATCTCAAAATTTTATTCTTGCCGTCAAAGTTCACGAAGATAAATTTGAAAATAAAATTTCGATTCATGAAGTATAATTTTTCAAGAAAAATTCAAGATATAAACTTATGAAGAAAGGTGAAAGAAAATTATGCCAGTCCCAAGCACTCAAGAAATTCTCAGGCCGCTGCTTGAAATTTTCAAAGACGAGACTCCTCATAACTTGGTCATGAATGATCTGCTTGAGCTTATAGCCGACAAACTTAAAGCAGAACTTGACAACTCGACAGAAAAAATGGTTTTCAAAAATAATGTTACTGAGGCTATTGAGTATTTGAAAAAAAAAGAACTTTTAACGCAACCGGCGAAAGCTACATACATGATCACAAGAACAGGTGTAGAATTTTTAGACAGCCTGCCTGAAGAGCAAGAACAGGAGCCGAACTCAGGAGAAGATATAGAAGACGATATTCCTGTAGGGTTTGACGAGCCTGAAGTTACAAGCCTCGAAAACCCTAAAAAAGAAGAGCTTGTTGAAAATGAAGCTGCACCAGACGAAGACGGCGAAATTAACGTGCCCGTAGAAGAGCCCGAGCCCGATGAGTCTGAAAATGTTTCCATTATTAATAATGAAATTGAAGCCGTAGAAACTCAGACCGCCGAAAATACTGCAGAAATCCCGCCAGACCTAGACGAAAATGATGACGGAATTGACCTTGAAGACCCTGATGACTTTGACGACTTTAATGAAAATGAAGTCGAAAATGTTGAAAGAATCGAAGCGGAGGAAAACGAATTTGAAAATGAAAACGAAATCGCTCCCGAACTTGAAACTGAACTTGAAACTGAAACAAAAGACGAGGATTTAGACGAAATGAATAATACAACTGAATTAGACACAGCAGCCAACACCGTAAATGAAGAAAATCCGCAGGAATTTGATACCGCTCCGAATTTAGAAAGCCCTAAACAAGCAGCACCGCAAAATTCTTCGGAAAATTTAAGTCTCGATGAGATGTTCACGCAATATAATGAAAATTTAGCAGAAAGTCTCTTAGAACGTGTTGAAAACCTCCATCCGAATAATTTCTGCATGCTCGTAATGGATTTATTATCGAAAATGGACTATCGGGTCTTCCAGACTGCACGCTACACCAATGACGTTGAAGGAACTGATTTAATTCAAGGAATTATTATTGAAAACAGACCCGGAATGAATCCAATTTATATTCATGCCCGAAAACTATCAAGCTCTTCTAAGACAATCAGCAAAGCTAATATGTTAGATTTCGTAAACGCTCTTGCAGATAGAGGCGGCAAAGGAATGTTCGTAACAACCGGAAAATTCTCAGAGTCAGCCCAAGAGGCAGCACGCGATGAGGGAATTATACTCGTTGACGGCATACAATTAGCAAGTCTAATGATTCAATATAATTTCTGCGTCAACACTGAAAGAACTTTCTACTTAAAAACTATCGATTCAGAAACTTTTGACGAATACGACAGCTGAAAAGCGAGTAGGAATTAGGAAGCAGGAAGTAGGAACGAAAAAATAAAAATCATGAAAATTTTTATTTTAAGTATGGGCTGTGCGAAAAATACTGCAGACAGCGAGCATTTAACTGCGCTTCTCTTGGCCGCCGGTCATGAAATTCAAGACGATGTTATGAAAGCTGAAGCCGTGATTATTAACACATGCGGTTTTATTCTTGACGCCGTAAAAGAAAATATCGATGCAATTTTAGATCTCGAAGAATTAAAAATTTCCGGCAAAATTAAAAAGTTAATTGTTCTTGGCTGTCTGGTGAACCGCTATGAAAAAGATTTGAAAAAAGAATTTTCAAACGTTGATTTATTCGCACGCTCTGAAGATTGGGAGAAAATTATAAAATTTTTAGGCGGGGAATTTAATCAAAATTGCAAAGAAATATCTCCTGCTCTCGATAAAAGATTTTGGAGCCGTTACTTAAAAGTCAGCGAGGGCTGTAATACTTTATGCTCTTACTGCGCTATCCCGTCTATTAGAGGCCGTCTTAAAAGTGTCCCGTTAAAAACTTTAATCGATGAGGCTTTAATGCTTTGTGCCGCCGGAGCAAAAGAATTATGCCTAGTAGGCCAAGATTTAACGGTTTACGGCGCGGACTTCAACGACGAAAATATAAATCTTAAAACTTTAATTCACGAACTTGACCGGCAGCTTCCTAAGGGAACATGGATAAGGCTTTTATATCTTCATCCTAACCGAGTTAATGAAGAATTAATAGATTTTTTGATGTCGCATGAAAAAGTTTTGCATTATTTAGATATTCCTATTCAGCACGCTGACCCTGAAATCTTAAAAGCCATGAACAGACCCTGCCCGGACGGACATTTAGAGAAAATTTTTAAGTATATCCGTTGCTGTGATAATTTATTCACGTTAAGGACAACTATAATGACGGGATTTCCGGGTGAAACTCAAGAGAATTTTGAAAAAGTTTTAGATTTACTCAGCGAAGTAGAATTTGATCATTTAGGTGTTTTCCCGTATTCACGCGAGGAGGGAACTCCGGCGGCGAAATTAAAAAAACGTGTCTCTAAAAAAACAGCCGAGCAAAGATGCAGTGAAGTTTTGAATTTGCAGAGCGAAATAGCAGGCGAACGGAGCAGTTTATTTGACGGGCGCGAAATTGAAATTTTAGTTGAAAAAATTGACCGTCAAGACGGCGAACTCGTTGTTGCAGGACGAAGTTTCCGGGACGCTCCTGACGTTGATGGTTTAGTTATAGCAGGCTTTGACGAGACCCGAAAAAAAATAAAATCCGGTGATTTTGTCCGCGTAAAAATTGAGAGCAGTTTAGAAAATGATTTATTTGGAAAGGTGATTGATTAAAAAATGCCGGCAGCAAAAGATTTCAAATTTAATTGGAACGAAGCAAAAAAATATCCTTATTATGTATGGCTCGCGACTGTTTTCGGGCTCGGTTTTCTGCCTTCGGGGATGCCCGGCACAGTAAGTTCTGCGGCGGCCTGCGTCGTGAGTATTTTCGTTGATGTTCCTTTATGGGCAATTTTAATAATAACTTTGCTCGGAGTTTACGTTACGGGAAAATCTGAAAAATTTTTCGCAATGAAAGACCCGAGTTTCTTAAATATTGACGAACTTCCGGGAATGTGGCTGACTTTATTCATGCTCCCGAAAAGTTTTATAATTCCCGGATTCTTTTTATTCAGACTGATAGATATTTTGAAGCCTTGGCCTGTTTCATATTTTGATGAAAAAGTCCCGGGCGGCTGGGGAATAATGCTCGATGACGTAGCGGGCGGAATAATGGCTAATTTTCTGCTTCAGGCTTATAACGCATATTTTCATCACGCGGGCTGGGTCGAAGAGTTAATAATTTTGATGACGGGAAAATAAAAATGGAACTCGCTGAAAAAATTTTATCCGAAGCAAAAATTAAAGGCGTTAAAATTTCCTGCGCCGAGTCATGCACGGGCGGTTTAGTTGGAGCTGCTTTGACGGAAATTCCGGGAAGTTCTGAAATTTTCAACGGCAGTGCTGTAACTTACAGCAACGAGGCCAAGAAAAAAATTTTAGGCGTGAGCGAAGAAACTCTAAAAAATTTCGGTGCAGTCAGTAAACAGTGCGCTAAAGAAATGGCTGAAGGCTCATTAAGAATTTTTGATTCAGATTTCGCTGTATCTACAACAGGAATAGCGGGGCCGGACGGAGGAACAGAATTAAAACCTGTCGGAACAGTCTGCTTCGGGATTGCAGGCAAAAATTCAACAGAAACTTTCACAAAATTTTTTCCCGGTAACCGTCAAGAAGTCAGAGAAAAATCCGTAAATTTTATTCTCAACGAATTACTGAAAAAAATCAGGAGTTAGAAATTTTTTTTAATTCCTCATTTCTAACTCCTAATTCCTAATTTTTTAATATCTGCTTCTTCTGCGTCTGCGTCTGTCGCGGTCTATTGGACGGCGTTCACGCTCAGGAGACTGGCCTATTTTTTCGCGCCTTGCTCTGAGTCTCATAGTTGCAGGGCCTGCCGTGCCTTGTTCTTCAGGGTCGAATTTCGGCATAATTACAACTTTTCTAAGCGGCGGTTCTCCGACTGATTCGGTCGAAATGTCGTCGCGGTCTTTCAAAGTCGTGTGAATAACCCAGCGTTCCCAGCTTGCCATAGGTTCGAGCCTTACGGGGCGGCCGTACTTTACGGCTTGACGGGCTGTAGCTTCTGCTAAACGTTCGAGGCTTTTAGTTCTTCGTTCGCGGTAACCGCAGCTGTCGATTTTAATTCGAGGCTCTGACTTAGGGTCTCTAAGCGCAAGATTTACTAAATATTCCATGCCTTTGAGGGCATCGCCGTAACGTCCTACGACATAATCTGAAGCGTCCCGGCCTTGAATATCGAGAGTATTTTTAGCAGCGTCTGAAGCAACTGCTTTAGCCTCGAAGTCCATTAATCTCAAAGTTTCATTCACGAACTCCGCGCCTTTAGCTAATAATTTCTCGCGGATTGATGAATTTTTAACTTCAAGATTTTCAGTTTCTTCGTCGTCGTCATCGTCAGCTTCAAGTTTATTCTCTTGAATTCCTGCTTGTCCGTCAGGCAGGGCTGAAATTTCGACTTTCAGCATTTTTCCGCCGAGCCCTAAAAAACCTTTTCGTTCTTCAGAAAGAACTTCGGCGTGAAGTTTCTCGACAGGGATCTGCCACTGCCCCGAAACATCATTCAAAGCTGATTCAACACTTGAAGCCTCGATTATGATTTTCTTTTCGTTAGTCAATTTAGATTTTTCACCTCATTGTTTTTTGAAATTGGGCTTATTTTGATATAAAGTCGGTTTTTCTTTCATTTCCGCGCTCGTTCTACGGGAGACACGAATTTGATGAATTATTCCCATAAGCGATGAAATTCCCCAATACAGCAAAACTCCTCCGGGAAGTCCGAAGCAGATAAACGTCAGGAATAAAGGCATGAACCACGCCATCATAGCCATTTGAGGATTCCCTGCGCTAGACAAATGCTGCTGATACCACGTGAGCCACGCTATTAAGAGCAGCAGAACAAAATTAAAAATCCACATTCCTATGTTCGAGAATAATAGACTTAAATTCGTAAACGATGATAAAAATACCATCACGAAACCTAACTGCTCGTCAGGAATTCTAACGCCTGCTTCGTCAACTAAATTCAAGGCATTAGCAACGGTCGTTAAAACACTTCCGCCTAAATTAACGCCTAAGAAAGTAACGTCAGTGAAATCAGCGCGTTTCGTTAAGTCATAAAGAACTCCGTAAAGCAGAATGAAAATCGGCAGCTGAATTATTAAAGGAAGACAGCCGCTCGCAGGATTGACTTTATGTTCTTTATATAAAGCCATAGTTTCGCGGTTAAGAGCGTCTTTATCGTCAGCGTATTTTTCCTGCAGAACTTTTAACATCGGCTGAAGTTTCTGCATTCTTTCCATGCTTACCATTTGTTTTTGAGTTAAAGGGTGCATGGCCGCGCGGACTAAAAGAGTCAAGATAATTATCGCAAGTCCCCATGCGAAGTCGCTGCCTATTCCGATAGTCGTTATCGAGTTATGAATAAGCTCAAGCAGAGCACGCAGCAAAGATTTTGCTTGTTCCCACATATTTTTTAATTTCACCTCTTAAAATTTTTCGGCCTGCCTGTCTCGGCAGACGGGCGGAGGGTCATAGCCTCCGGGATTCCACCACCCGCACTTTGAAAGCCGTTTCAGTGTCAGCCATGAGCCGCGCAAAAAGCCCCATTCTTTATAAACTTGAATAGCATATTCTGAACAAGTGGGACAAAACCGGCAGTTATTGCCAAGATAAGGCGAGATCATAAGCTGATACGCACGGATTAAAATCACGGCGAGTCGGGAGAGCATAATAATTTTTTTCGCCTGAATAATTTTTCAAGCTCGGCGGCAATGTCCTGACTTTTAGCTTTAATTCCTTTTTCTTTCAACATCAGGACAATGCAAAGACCGGGATTTAATTTTTTTGAAAACGCCGAGAAAGCAGCACGTAAAATTCTTTTGCCTCGATTTCGGACGTGAGCTTTTCCTAATTTTTTCCCGACAGCACAGCCGAATTTTATTTCGGTGTTGTCTTCTTTCTTCAAATATAATAACCGCACCAGATCCCCGTTGACACGAATACCGGTGCGGAATATTAAATCAAATTCCCAGCCTTTTTTGAGCCCGGTTACATTAGACACGGGTAAGATACTTACGTCCCTTGCGTCTTCTGTTTCTGAGAACTTTGCGGCCGGACGCCGAAGCACTGCGGGCTAAGAATCCAATCTTGCGTTTTCTGGGTAATACATGGGGCTGAAATGTTCCCTTTTTCATTTTAAGTGAAGATACTCCTCTCTGAATTAAAAAAAATAATATCGCGTGGAATTATAACACAATGGAAATAATTAAGAATTAAAATATTTTTCTTGTTTCATGTTTTTCACCTGTTAAAATTTTAAGCTTCAAATATTTACCTTCGCGGAAGTAATATTGCCTTATATTGAAGATTGCCTCATTAGCTAAATTTTTAGCAATATGCGATAAGTATTTTATGCTGCGGTAATCTTCTTTTGAAAGCTGCTTTACCTGTTGCTTTATATTGACATACTCCCCATGCCTAAAGTCAGGGGCTTGCGCCGAAAAATTTCGGTCAGATACATTTTTTCATCTCATTTTGTTAAAATTATAAAATAAAATACAACGGCGTTTTATCTCACGACTAAAGTAGCGAGTGTTCAAGCCAAACTTATAAAAAACGAAGGAGTAAAAAATTGAAAATTAAAATCGGAACTCGGGCGAGTCCTCTTGCTCTTGCTCAAACTGAAATAATCGCGCGGGAGATTTTAAGATTTTATCCGGACGCTGAAATTTCCATAATAAAAATTAAAACATCGGGCGATAAAAATATGGCTCCGTTTTCGTCTGACCCTCAGGGTATTAAAGGAATGTTTACGCTCGAATTAGAACACGCGCTGTTAAATCATGAAATTGATTTTGCCGTTCACAGTCTTAAAGATTTGCCCGTGAATATTAATAAAAATTTGCCCGTCGCAGCTTATTCGCGCCGTGATGACCCGAGAGACGCTTTGATAGTGAGGGGTGAGGGGTTAGGGGTGAGAAATATCGGCTCGTCGTCTTTGAGAAGAAGATTACAGCTTGAAAAAATTTTCCCTGAAAAAAAAATTATTCCTGTTCGAGGCAATATTAATACGCGCTTAAAAAAACTTGACCTGCCAGACGGACAGGGAGAATTTGACGCTCTCGTCTTAGCGGCGGCGGGATTAAAAAGGCTCGGAATTGAAAAAAAAATCTCGAAAATTTTTGAAGTTGACGAAATTTTACCTGCTCCGGGTCAGGCAATTTTAGCGTGTCAGGGACGAGCGGACGAAAATTATTTTTATTTGGACTGCGTGAACGATGAAAATTCAAAATTTTGCGCTCTTGCTGAAAGATCTTTTTCAAGAGCATTAAACGCGGGCTGTAATGTTCCGGTCGGGGCTTTTGCTGAAATTTCAAACGGAATTTTGACTCTTAAAGGGCTTTATATTGACGAGAAAACTAAAAAATTTTACCGCGGAGTTTTATCAGGCAAAATTTACGAGGCTGAAGCAATCGGCCAAGAGCTTGCGAAAAAAATTTTTAATTAATTTCAAAAATTAAAGCTGAAAAATTTTTACCGCGTCAAGAAAATTTTAAGATTTTCTGAGTGGAAAAATGAGTGGAAAAAATAAATTTCCCGGAAATTTTTTCCCGAGAATTTATTTGATTATTATAACACAAAAGGAGAATTGTTTATGATTTATTTAATAGGTGCAGGGCCGGGCGATTCAGGACTTTTAACGCTTAGAGGGCACGAAATTTTAATGAAAGCTGACGTTGTAATTTATGATAATCTTGTCGGCGGAGGAGTTTTAGCAATGATACCCGAAAGCGCAGAAAAAATTGACGCGGGAAAAATTGCAGGCTCTCATAAAATTTCACAGCGCGAAATTGAAAATTTAATAATCGAAAAAGCAAAAATTTATAAAAATATAGTAAGACTTAAGGGCGGAGATCCTTTTTTATTCGGGCGAGGCGGTGAAGAAGCTGAAGCTATCATAAAAGCCGGATTGGGATTTGAAGTCGTCCCGGGCGTGAGTTCTGCTCTTGCTGTACCGGCCTATGCAGGGATACCGGCAACTCACCGAGATTATTCAAGCGGCGTAGAAATTTTCACGGCTCACGACAAAAATAATTTAATCCCGGACTTTGAAAACTCTACACAAATTTTTTTAATGGGCGTGGGCAATGCTGCTGAACTCGAAAAAAAATTACTCGAAAAATTTTCTCCCGAAACTCCCTGCGCTTTAATTTCAAACGGAACTACAGCGCGTCAGAAATTAATTAAAACTTCATTGAAAAATCTCGCAAAATCTGCAAAAAAAATTAATCCTCCTGCCGTTATAGTTGTCGGAAACGCTGCAAAATTAAATTTAGACTGGCGGAAAAATTTACCGCTGAACAATAAACGGATTTTAATCACCCGTCCTGCAGGGCGAGGCGAAAAATTAGCTTCAATGCTCAGAGATGCAGGTGCGGAAGTTATTTTAATGCCGACTATAAAAACGAGCGTTATAAAAAATTCTCTCGATAAGAAGAAAATTTCAGGCTACGAATTTATAGCTTTCACCAGCGTTACAGGAGTCGAAGCGTTTTTTGAATTATTAAGAAATTCTAACAGAGACATTCGCGAAATAGGTAATGCTAAAATCGCAGCAATCGGCGGGGCTACAGCAGACGCGCTTAAAAATCACGGATTAAAAGTTGATTTTGTTCCGGAAATTTTTGACCTCGAAAATTTAACAATAGGACTTGAGAAAATCTTAACCCCCTCTCCGCAAGCGGCTCTCTCCCCCTTAGCAATGGGCGCAAAAAAAATTTTAATTTTTAGAGCGTTAAACGGTTCTGCTATAAAAAATAAAGAAAATTTTGAAGAGATTTTTATTTATAAAACTGATTTTGTAAAATTAACTCACGTTCCCAAAGATTTAGACATGATAATATTTACATCGGCTTCAACTGTAAAAGGCTTTGCGGAAAGTGTAAAAAATTTTCGTGAAGTTCAAGCCGTGTGTATAGGCCGTCAGACTGCTGACGAAGCTGAAAAAAACGGATTTATAAATATTAAAATTTCTAAACGGGCAGCGGTTGAAGAAATTTTTTTAACGGCAGTGAGGGGTTATAGCTAAAAAACTTAAAAAATGTATATAGTAAAAACACTGAATAATTAACATTAACATAGAAAGTTAGGGGTTAGGAAAAACAATGAGAAAAATTCTCACCCGGGATTATAAAATAGTTTGTGTAAATGGGAAAAACTATAAAAAATTAAGGAGTC
>CAMVMK010000012.1 GCA_947168585.1 uncultured Fretibacterium sp. | reverse complement strand
CAAAACCTTTAGGCCGCGTCGTTGAACTCGTTACTAATGCAAGCAACGGCGATGTTTCAATTATCCGCGACGATTTCCATTACGAGGGTCATGACGAACTCGGCGATTTAGGAGATTCTTTGTCAGATATGTTCTCGTCATTAAGAACTGCAATAACGGATATTAGAGACAACGCAAATTCTTCAACTGAAAAAGCCTCTACAATGCACGAGGACGCTAAGACAAATTTAGACGGTGCAAACGATGTCCGCAAAGCTGTAAATAATGTTGTGAAACTTATGGAAACAAATTCATCCTCTCTTCAGGAAAGCAACGCCGGAACACAAGAAATGTCAGCGGCTTCAATGACCAGTGCACAGGCCGCAACAGACTGCGCTGAATTTATTTCAAACGTTACTCACGTCGCCAATACAGCAACTCAAACTGTTCAAGACGCTATAGCAAATATGGCCGTGTTGCAGACTAAAACGAATGAAAGCGGAGAGAAACTGCAGGGTCTTGTTGAAAGTGTCGACAAAATCAGCGAATTTATAGGAGTAATTACTTCAATCGCCGACCAGACGAATTTATTAGCACTTAACGCCGCTATCGAAGCCGCAAGAGCCGGAGAAGCCGGTCGAGGTTTTGCAGTTGTTGCTGAAAGTGTCCGTAAACTCGCCGAAGAATCCGGACGCGCTGCTGACAGTGTAAGGGGTCTTATGGGAGACTTGCAGGACGGAGCAAGAAACACTAAAGCAGCAAGCGATGAGACTGCCGAACTTTTAGTTCAGACTGTAGAAAAAGCAAACGGAGCAAAAGATTCTCTTAATGAAGCTATGGGACAAATCGACAAAGCTAACGACCGTATTCAAAATATTGCCGCCGTTGCTCAGGAACAGGCCGCTTCGAGCCGTGAAATAGCTCAGGGAATTGATAACGTTACAAAAGCTACGAGTGAAATTCTTGAACACCTTGAGGGCATAAAAACTTCAATGGACGCTACAGCAGTAGTAGCAGAAAGAGCCGCTAAAATTTCAGACGAACAGACCCAATTAGCGGAGGATTTAAGAAATTCTCTTGCAATGTTCAACGTCGGCGATAATGACGATAATAAGCCTAAATCATCACGAAAAGCCTTAAAAGCAGGCAGCAAGTAGGAAAAACTTTCTCACTCCTCACTCCTCACTCCTAACTGTTTTTTAACTCTTGACTTTTTTAATAGTCGGGATTATTATTTGCCGCGTTGTTAATTAGCACTCTTTATTAGCGAGTGCCATTAAAAAATTTTAGGAGGTCAGTTAATTATGAAACTTAAGCCGCTTGGCGATAGAATAGTTGTAAAAGTTTTATCAGAAGAAATGAAAACAAAAGGCGGGATTGTTCTTCCCGATACAGCAAAAGAGAAACCCACCGAAGGCGAAGTCTTAGCAGTAGGAACAGGCAAAATCCTTGACAACGGAACAAAACAGCCCGTTGAAGTTAAAGTCGGCGACAGAATTATTTTCAGCAAATACGCCGGAACAGAAGTAAAAATTGACGGTGAAGAGCTTGTAATTTTCAGCGAGCGCGATGTTCTCGCAATCATTGAGAAATAATTAGAGAGATATAAAAGGAGATAGATTTTAATTATGGCAAAAATTCTTGCATTCGGCGAAGAAGCACGCAGAGCAATGCTTCGCGGTATAGACAAAGTAGCAGATACAGTAGGTGTAACTCTTGGGCCTAAAGGACGCAACGTTGTTCTTGAAAAGAAATTCGGTTCGCCCATGATCACGAATGACGGCGTTACAATCGCTAAAGAAATCGAACTTGAAGATCCTTTTGAAAACGCAGGAGCGCAGTTATTAAAAGAAGTTGCTTCAAAGACTAACGACATCGCCGGAGACGGTACAACAACAGCTACAATTTTCTCACGCGCTATTATCCGCGAGGGAATGAAGAACGTAGCTGCCGGAGCAAACGGAATGTTAATGCGTCAGGGCATTGAAAAAGCTATCGAATTTGTAGTTGAAGAACTTAAAAAGCAGTCAACGCCCGTCAAAGAGAAAGAAAAAATCGAGCAGGTTGCTTCAATTTCAGCTAACAATGCAGAAGTAGGCAAATTAATTTCAGACGCTATGGCCAAAGTCGGCGAGGACGGAGTTATCACGATTGAAGACAGCCAGACCGTAGGCACAACTCTTGAAATGGTCGAGGGACTTCAGTTTGATAAAGGCTATATCAGCCCTTACATGGTAACAGACAGCGAGAGAATGGAAGCAAGCTTTGATGATGCTTATATTCTCATTCATGACGCGAAAATCAGCAACATTAAAGATTTATTGCCTGTCCTTGAGAAAGTTGTACAGACCGGAAAGCCGTTAGTAATTATCGCTGAAGATGTTGACGGTGAAGCCCTTGCAACATTAGTCGTTAATAAACTTCGCGGAGTTATGCAGGTTGCGGCAGTCAAAGCACCCGGTTTCGGCGACAGACGCAAAGCAATGCTTCAGGATATTGCAATCGTTACCGGCGGTACAGTAATCAGCGAAGAGACCGGCATGAAGTTCGAGAACACTGAACTTAATATGCTTGGCCGTGCTAAGAAAGTTATTATTACAAAAGAAGACACGACAATAACCAACGGTCAGGGCGACAGCAAAGAGATTAAAGCCCGCGCCGCTCAGATAAAACGCGAGATTGAAGAGTCAACATCAGACTACGACAAAGAAAAATTACATGAGAGACTTGCTAAATTAGTCGGCGGTGTTGCAGTTATTCAGGTCGGTTCAGCAACAGAAACTGAGCAGAAAGAACTCAAGCACAGAATTGAAGACGCTCTCAACGCTACACGCGCGGCAGTTGAAGAAGGTATCGTAGCAGGCGGCGGAGTTGCTGCTCTTAACTGTGCTACAGCACTTGAGCCGTTCGTAGAGAAATTAAGCGGCGATGTCAAGACAGGTGCAAGAATTGTCCTTGACGCTCTCAAAGCTCCGTTGTATTTAATCGCCGAGAACGCAGGCTATCAGGGCGACGTAGTTGTCGAGAGAGTTAGAAGCGAGAAAATCGGACACGGCCTCAACGCTGCTACAGGTGAATACACTGACATGGTAGCCGCAGGAATTATCGACCCTGTGAAAGTTACACGTTCAGCTTTGCAGAACGCCGGTTCAATCGCGGCAATGGTCTTAACGACAGAAGGCATCGTAGCCGACAAACCCGAAAAGAAAGACGCTGCTCCCGCTATGCCCGGCGGCATGGACGGAATGGGCGGAATGTATTAATCAAGTAGGAAGTAGGAGTTAGGAAGTTTTCACTTTTTAACTCTGTAAATTAAATTTTCCCGTAGCTTAAAACTGCGGGATTTTTTTGTTGTAAAATATTAGCAAGCAAATTTTTATTTTCAAAATTTATTTTCAAAGGAAAGGTGATAGCCAATGAACTACGAAAATTCTGTAACGATTTCAGGCCTTTTGCATCATTTGAGCCGTAAGAAAGACGATAAGCATTTTGCTTTCTCGATACGCCACGAAAATTTTTTCAACGGTTCGACAAGAAAAGATTTTCTTAATGCCCGCGCTTTTGCTGACGACGTTAAGGAAAAATTAAGCGGCCTTGAAGAAAACTCGCCGATTAAAGTAAAAGGCTCTTTGAGAACGTCAACAGGGAGCGGAGAATTATATTTAGCCGTCTCTGAACTCGAAGTTTTAGAGAAATTAGAACTTGAAAATTCCGTCAAACTCGCCGGAGATGTTCATCAAGTCAAAGCTCAGGCTGAGGGCGAAACAGGCTCAGGCAAATATACCCGCTTCGCAGTCCGTCAGGAAAATTCAGACGCTCAAGGACATTCAAAACGCGATTTTATTGTCGTTCGTGTCTATGACGATGACAAAGGAAATGAAAATCTTAACGACATTTTAACTAAGAAAAACGACGGCGATCCTGTTGAAGTCGAAGGGACTTTGCGCTCATCAAAGGGCAGCGGAGTCAATTACGTCAGAGCTACAGCCATTAAATAAAAAAATAAAAATGGACATTCAGCGTCTTGAGGACAGAATACGGGGACGGTTAAATAATTTTCCTGTAAAAACCCGAAGAGTAGCCGAATATATTTTATCGAACTCTTCGGAGATTGCTTTTCATTCAATCAGCGAGACTGCCGAAGCATTATCAGTGTCGCGCGCTCAGCTTGTCAGAGTTTCAAGAATGTTGGGTTTTGACGGCTATGCTGACCTTAAAAACACTCTGAAAAAAAATTTAATGACCCATGTCATTCCGTCAGCAGCTAAAACAAGCCTCGAAAACGGCTCGGATATAATTTCGGAACTTTGCAGGCTCGAACAGGCAAATATAAACGAAACTTATAAAAATTTTAATTTAGATTTAAGTCTGCTCGATAAATTCTGCGAGACTGTAAAAAAATCCGATGCTGTTTATTGTATGGGCTGGGGAATTTCTGCGCTTCCGGCTGAATGGCTTTACACGAGGTTCGCTGAACTTGGATTGAAAAGCGTTTTAATGCGTCGCGGCTCGTTATCTTTAACTGAACAGGCGAGAGGGATTAAACATAACGATATGCTTATAGTTTTTGAACTCCCGAGTTATGTTATAGAACTTACCGAAGCCGTGAAAAAAATTTCGTCAGGCGGAACTTCTGTCGCAACGATAACAGACAGTGCGGCGGCTCCCGTGTGCAGTTACTCGAAATTAAATTTTTATGTCAGTGATCAGTCGCCGCTTTTCGGCAGCAGCTTAATAGGCTCAATGTTTGCTGTTCATGTTTTAACTTCGGTGCTTGCTAATAAAATGGGAACTGAAGGAAAAAACGCTCTGGAAACTCAAAAAGAAAATTTGAACGATAAGCGCGTTTATTATCCGTCTTACGGACTTAGATATTAATTAGGAGTTAGGAGTGAGGAGTGAGGAGTGAGGAGTTTTAATTCTCATTCCTCTTTTTTTACTAAATTTGATTTATAGTGATTGAACTTATAGCGTTATTTTTATCAAGCTGAACGCTTACGCCTGTTTTATTGCCCTCGTTATACTGCAAAATTTTATTGCTTACCCCTGAAGGATAGCCCATAATTTGAAGCAGAGCAGTCTGGCTCATTCCGACTTTGAGACCGTTTTGAAGTTCGCGGTTTGCGCTTGTAACTCTAATCTTAGTTATGTCTTCGCCTTTCAAAGTTGCAGTTAAACCTGTCCATTCTAAAGTCGTGCTTGAATTTCTGTTAGGATTGCCGAGAGACTCGAGTAATTGCGATTTATTGCTCCCGAAAGTTTTTAACAGAGCGTTAGAATATCCCGCAGGAAGTCCCGAACCTGTAGGCTGAACGTAACGGCCGTAAATCCAGCCTTCTTTGCCGCCGGTTATGATGTTGTACCAAATTCCCTGATGTTGTCCGGAAGTTACGTTGAAAGTTCCTATAATTTCGAGTTTGCTGTTTACGTTCAAACGCGCAACTCTGCTTGAGCTTGTCGTGTGGTCTGAGCGTACGTTGACATTGCTCCCTACAACTATACCGGCTTTAGGCTCGCGTTCGGGCGTGAAATTCGGCAGAATATTTTCTGTTACGCTTTGACCGGGCACAGCTATTTCCTGATTATCTTGAACGGCTATTTCAGGCTGTGAATTTTGATTTGACGTTGTTGTTAAAGAAGCCGGGAGATTATTATTTGCGTTTCTTGTAGCGTCAACTACGGCGTTGCGTTGCATAGGCGGCAGATCTCCGGGCGGAAGTTTACGGAGTCCGAGCAGGAAATATAAAGCTCCTCCGACTGCTCCTACGAGCAAGAGCATACTCAAAAGTTTACGGCCTGCAGAACGCTTGCGTTTTTTATTGCGTTTCGTGTATCTTGAAAATTCCTGATAAGAAGATGCAGCAGCGTCAATGTTGTTGCCGACTTTAGATCTTCCGCCGGTGCTTTCTAAATCCTGATATTCCCGGCGCGGTTTAACAAAAACTTTATTGGCCATATCATCACCATCATTCGCATTAGAATTTATATTATTATCATCAGCAAAATTATTTTCAGACTCGGACATAGATTTTTCAAGTCTGTCCGCAAAATCCGAAGCAAGTTTGCCTGGAGTTGTTTCCTTAATTACATTGACATTTAATTGAGGCTCGTTATCGTGAGTTTCTTCAATTAAGTTTTCAGCCGGAACTAAAAGAGGCGATCCGCACGCTGAACAAAATCTCGCTTCACGCGCTACTGTTGCTCCGCAGGTCGGGCAGGTCTTTGACATTCTGCGTCTTAATTTCGGCGGTTCATTATTAATCATCGGCGCGGTTAAATCAACATCAAGCAAAGGATCAACGGCTTTTAATTCAGGCTGAGGAAGGTCGGGCAGTCCGCCTTGAAGATAATCTACTGATTCTTTTTCTTCAGCAAAATTTTCGCTCTCATTTCCGAAATAATAATCAGGAGTTTGACGCCCTGACTCGAAATTTTCAGCTTCGTTTTCTTCTTCGTCTTCGTATAATAAATCATCATATTCATCGTGTCTTTCAGGTTTCAAGAAAAAGCACAGAAGCATAGCGAAAAAATATATTCCGCCGTACAGCCACGTATCTTTTGACGGTACGCAAAGCCCCCCAGCAGCGAATAAAAATAACGCTCCCCATTTGCTTCGATTGAAAGCTATAATGCCTCCGATTAAAGCAAATACCGCCGACACTACAGGCAGACAGGCAAGAATTTTTGCGGAAATATCGAATAAAGCTCCAGTGTTCACTGATAATGATCCGAACAACATAAATACGCCGTGTATAATTGAAGTTATTGAAGCACCCAAAGTAAGTGCCAAAATTACCCAGCTCATTATTTCTGCTTTCACTCCTTAAAATAAATTAAAATTTTTCATTATTATACATACTTAATATAAATTAATTAGGATTTTTTTACTTCCTAATTCCTACTTGCTCTAAAAATTCTGTCGCGCAAGCCCTCGCTGATATCTTCATTCCCTTCAGGCCATTCGACAATGATACAGGAAAAATTTTCGCGTTCAAATTTTCTGAACGCCGCGAAAAGTCCTTGAGCAAAATCTTTAATATTCGAGAATAAAATTTTTTCTTTAATTTTTATTTCAGGCTCGTTAATTCCGACATAAGCAGAATTATTAAACTCCGGGAATTTTTCTCCTCGTTTCCAAACAAAAACGGGAATATTCGGAGCGTAATGTCTGTAACGGGTTCCGGGAGAGCGTTTTTTACTTTGAGTGTCAGGGACTTCGAGATGAGTTTTCAAAGTATCTTCTAAAATTTCGCGTGAAAAACCGCCCGGCCTTAACATTAAAATTTTTTTCGGGTTAGTAATATCTATGACAGTGCTTTCAATTCCGACTTCAACAGCACCGCCGTCAAGTATCATTTCTATTCTTCCGTTCATGTCGTTAAAGACGCTTTCAAAATCCGTAGGGCTCGGCCTTCCGCTTAAATTTGCGCTCGGAGCAGCTATCGGCTTGCCTGATTTTTCGATTAAAGCTAAAGCAACGGGATTATTCGGCATTCTTATAGCGGCCGTGTCGAGACCTCCGCGTGTTTGTAAAGGGATTATATTTTTAGCTTTCAAGACTAAAGTCAACGGAGCGGGCCAAAATTTTTTCATTAAAATTTCAGCCGTTTCATTAACTTCAACGAGTTCATGAACTTGATTAATATTAGCAACGTGCAAAATTAAAGGATTGTCGGAGGGTCTGCCTTTAGCTTCATAAATTTTTTTAACAGCCTGCGGGTTCAAAGCGTCAGCCCCGAGCCCGTAAACTGTTTCAGTAGGGAAAGCAACAAGACCGCCGTTTTTAATAATTTCAGCGGCCTGTGAAATTATTTCCGGTTCAGGATTTTTTTTATTAATTTTCGCTGTTATTGTCATCATGGAAATTTGCTTTGAAGTTCTCTAAAAATTCCTGGAATGTTCCGTTAATAATTGCCTCGCGTGCCTGTTCTGCTATTCTGATTGAAAATCTTAAATTGTGCCACGAGAATAATCTTGCACCTAAAATTTCTCCCGTTACGGCCAAGTGCCTTAAATAAGCCCGTGTGAAATTTCTGCATGTGTAGCAGTCGCACTGGTCATCAAGGGGCGAAAAATCTTCCGCGTAAATTTTTCCCCGCATATTCAAACGTCCTTTTGAAGTAAAAACCGTAGCGTTGCGTCCGTTGCGTGTCGGCAGAACGCAGTCGAACATATCAACGCCCCTTGCAATTCCCTCGACAAGATTTAACGGATAACCAACGCCCATTAAATATCGCGGTTTATTTTTGGGCATTAAATTATTTAATAATTCGAGAGAATGATACATAGCTTCATGACTTTCGCCGACAGAAAGACCTCCTATAGCGTAGCCTGGAAAATCTAAATTTATAATTTCTTCTGCGCTCCGTTCTCTTAAATCGTCATAGATAGAGCCCTGAATTATTCCGAATAAGGCTTGACGTTCGGGGTTATTATTTTCCATGAAAAATTTTTTAGAACGTTTAGCCCAGAGAGTTGTGCGTCTTAGAGCTTCTTCGGCTTTTTCGTGAGTTGCAGGGTATTCGCAGCACTGATCGAAACACATAGCAATGTCTGAGCCTAAAATCCCCTGAGTTTCCATTGACCATTCCGGCGACATTATTAACTGAGAGCCGTCAATATGGGAGCGGCACAAAACATTTTCGTCCGTGATTTTTTGAAGACGAGCGAGAGAAAAAACTTGAAAGCCTCCGCTATCCGTCAAAATAGGCTTGTCCCAGTTCATAAACTCGTGAAGACCTCCGGCTTTTTTAATAATTTCGTTGCCGGGTCTTAAATATAAATGGTAAGTATTTCCTAAAATAATTTGCGAATTAATTTCAACAAGTTCACGAGGCGACATTGCTTTAACCGTTGCTAAAGTTCCTACGGGCATAAAGACGGGAGTTTTTATAATTCCGTGAGGCGTTATAAATTCTCCTGCGCGCGCTCCTGTCGTTTTACATTCGGCGATTAACTTAAATTCAAACAATTTTTATTTAATTATCTCCTAAAATTATATATTTATTCATTGCGTATTATAATAACATTACAAATTTTAATTAAGGAGTTTTACAGCATGAATTGCAAAATAAATTTTCTTTGGGACAACGATGCGGCAGTATGGATCGCAACAAGCCATGACGTTCCGGGACTGATACTCGAATCCGGCTCTCTTGACGCTCTTATTGAACGAGTAAAATTTGCAGCACCTGAACTTATGGAATTAAATGGAATTGAGCCTGAAAATCTTACTCTTTCTTTTCTTGCTAAACGAGAAGATAAGGTCGCTTAAATGGCTGAATACGAGAAAATAGTCCGCGAAATTTTGAAAAAACACGGCTGTTATTTTGTCCGGCACGGCAAAGGCGACCACGATATTTGGTACAGCCCTATTACGAATATAAATTTTACAGTTGACGGTGAAATTAAATCACGCCATACTGCAAACGGCATCATGAAGCAAAGCGGAATTAATCATCACTTCAAATAACGCTCTAAAATTTCAAGCGTACATTAATTTTTCATCGTAATATGGAATTTCGTGGCCAAGCATTTGAGCCGTTTCTATCCATTCCGCTATAACATTTTTAGAATTTTTTAATGCCTCTTCTGGTGTATCTCCGTCAGCCATACAGCCTGAAAGTTCAGGAATTTCAACTAAAAATTTTTTATCATCTTCAGACCAAGAAATTATTTTTGTATATTTGTCCATGAAATTTTACCTCAAATAACGCTCTAAAATTTCGCCCGTCTTACCCTTTAACGCTTCTAATTTTTTCTCGGCTTCGGCGATTTTGCTTTCAAATTCTTCAATTTTTGCAACGGCTTTATTTTGTGTTTCAATATCGGCAGCAAAAAATGTAATTCCCTGAACTCTATCAATCGAAGCGCGATGAGAACGCGAAAACCCTAAGCGTTTGCCTTCTATAGCTAAAATATGAGCAAGATAACGAGGATTAATTTTTTCAGTTTGGCAACGAAGAACACCGCAATGGTCAGTAGGATAAAATTCACGGTCTTTAGGCATGAAATTAACCATCCAATCACCGTCTATTCCCCATAAAACTGACGGAACAGAAAAATCTGTAATTAATAATTCATCAACATATCCAAACGGCTCAAAAACATTAGCACTGTATACGGGAATATTTCCGTTTTCTATAAGATCTTTATTTAGAACTCTTTTGCCTATTGAAACGTTAAATTTTTCTGTATCATCAAGCCTGAATTTTATTTTATTTTGTTCTTGGTCAAGTTCATTGAAAGTTTCTTCGATTTCCTTACGGTAATCTTCAATGCTCATGCGAGTTGCGGCGTATTCGTCATCAACGGCTTGACATTCGGCAACAATCTTTTCTTGAATATCGAGCGGCGGCACGGGAATTTTTATTTGTTTCAAATTTGTGCTGTTTAATCCTCCCTGTGCTGAACCTGTTATATAAGATTTTAATATAGCCTGACCTATTGAAGAATACAATATTTGAAAAACATAGTACTGTGTAGCAGCATTGCCTGACCTTAAGAGAAAAACATGCTCATTTAACATTGCCGGGCGTTTTGCAAATTCGTCTCTTACAAAAGCTATTTTTCCTGTTCTTGCTCCGTCTTTGCAAATAAGAATATCGCCTTTTTTTACTTTACCTTTATCTTTTGAATTATAAAATTCAAGCGGAACATATTTCGGAGTATCTAAGCGTATATAACCCGAATTATTATCTATATGTTCGCCGCCTAAAGATAAAATTCCCTCTTTAATATTATCAACTCCGCCTTCGGGTCTTGAGCCGCTTTCAATCACTGAAAAAATTTCAGCAATAGATTTTAATTCGTATTTAGTTTCAAATTCTATTTTGGAAGTAGCAGTTAAACTAATCGCTTTATTAAAACTCACTCTCGAAAAATCTAACATATCGCGGGTATTTATAAACGAAGCGTAAATTTTTTGCTCCTCCGTTAAAACCGGCGTAATGCCCTCAAAAGTTTTTCGGACAGCAGCGGCTAAAGTGTCATCAGCGGCGCGGTCTTCATCGTTATAGAGTTTTCCGCCGGGCTTTATAACCAGCATACCTTCTTTGCCTTTTCTATTCGACCAGTCATAACCTAAAAAATCTTTTTGCTCTTTATTATCAGCTGGAGCAGTAATAATCAAAGTTTTTTGTTTATAAGTCAGGGCAAAATACAATAATTTTTCCTGCTCAATTTCACGGACATATGAATAAAATTTTTGTAAATAAATTTCCGGCGATTTTATTTTCTTAGCTTCAGGTGCAGCAGCGAACTCTGATGTATACATTTTGAAATATTCGGCAGCGTTTAATTCTTCGAGCGATAAAATTCTATTTACAAAAGATTTATAAATTTCAGGATTAACGCCGATATGAGCCGTATAAGCCTCAAAAATTTTCTGGTCTTCCCAAAGAGTTAAGTCTTTACCGCTGAAAATTGCATCAACAGAATCAGCAAATAAATCAGATTTTTTCGGAGGCTCTATGAATTTTTCTAAAAATAGAATTACGGTATTCGTGCCTGTTTCACTGAAAGTTTTTGCCCCTAATGCAACAATCGAACGGATATAAAATTTTTGTAAAATTTCTTCCCGCGCGGCCGTGTAGCTTGCTGAATCATTTGAAAGTATCGAACTCGGCAAAATCACTGCGGCTATTCCTCCTGATTTTAATAATTGCGCTATCCTTTCAACAAAAAGAGTTTCAATTTCGCTGCCGCTGCTTCCGATTTTTTTGCTTATAATGAAATTATCGCGGACTTTTTTATCTAAATGCTGAATGAAATCTTTGACCGAATACGGAGGATTAGCAACTAAAATATCAAAAACTCCGTTCTCAATGCCTTTGCCGGAATTATTTTCGAGGCCGTCGCCAAAAATAATATTGCCGTCGCCTGCGCCGTTCATAAAAAGAGAAATTTTAGCGACACGGGCGAGCCTGTAATCTTTTTCAATTCCGTAAATAGAGTCCCGAGTCCATGAGTTATTTTCGGACTTTGCAAAATAATTAACCGCTTCAATAGCTTCCGTCAAGAAATGTCCCGCTCCGCATGAATAATCAATTATTTTAGGATAATATAATTCTTCGCCGGACTTAATAATTTTCTCAACCGGCAGGCAGTCCCAAATAAATCTCGTTATAGGAATGGGCGTAAAAAATTGACCTTCGTTCTGCTTGAAACCTTTATTTAGGAGTTTTTCAAATAAATCTCCCAATAATTGATGACGCGAATTATAAACGATTTTGTATTTCTCAAATAACTGCACCATTTCAACTAAAACTTTGCCGTTCTGCCTGAATAATTCTTCGTTATGAACATCTTTGAAAGCAAAATCATTATTTGAATAAAATTTTAATTTTTTGATATTTTCTTTTAAGTCAGCAATGGCATTTTTTCTGTTTTCGCCTTTATACTGCTTAAATAAACGGTCGGCATATTCGTTGTCGAGATAAAAAATTTTTTCGTTCATAAAATCTTTCATGCCGTCGCGGTGAAGACGCTGTAAACGGTCTTGTAAACTTTCGTAAGAGTCCGCGCCCTGTTTATATTGAAACTCGACTTCGTTAAGGTCTTCTTTGCCGGTTTCGTCAACTAATTTGCATATAAAAAGCGCGATTAATCTGTTAAAAGCGTTTTCTTTGTCGCTGACGTTATTATGACGCAAAATTTCTTCAAACTGATTTATAATTCTATTAGTATTATCTTCGTCAATTTTTATTAAATCTTGTTTTAATAAAGGCTTGACTCCGATCTTGTAAGGCTGTGAATAATCCGAAAAAATTAAATCGTCATAGATTTTGCTTTCATAAGTTGCCTGCCATGCTTCAACTTTTTCCGGTACAGTGTGGGAATTTTTGTAAAGTTTTATAGTTGCATCGTTCTCGGCAGTCAAAAGTAAATTCGCGTCATCAGAGCAGTTTATAGTTTTAATTTCGTGTTTTAATTCTCCGTCTTGAAAATCTGACGAATATAACACGAGCCATTTACACGAGCCTTCCTGCTGCCAATATGAAAATAACTGAGCACCGTCGTTTTTAGTGTCGCTTAATGCTTTGTTAAATTCTTTGCCGAAAGTTTTACATTCGATAATAAAAAGTGTTTCGCCGTTTTCATCCTGAACGCAAATATCAGCGCGGCCGCCTTTAGCGTCATGACCTAAATGCCACTGTCTTTCGAGTTCGATATGTTCAGGTTTGTAGCCTTTTTCAAGCAGTCTGTTTACACATTCAAAAACAACGAAATTTTCAGGAGCATTAAAATTATTATTTCGTTCGCATCCCCGTACAGCTTCGGGATAATATAATTCTTTTGAGGCAAAATCCGCGCTTAATTTTACATTAAAATTCGGAAAATTTTTTTCGTAAATATAGCCGTTTTTATCGAAGCCGAGAGTTAAAAGTAATTTTTCAAAACTTTTTTCTGTAATCATGATTATTTACTAATTAAATATTAAAAAATCTTTCAAAATTTATTTCTATAATTTTTTCTAATTCTTCGAGACTTAAATTTTTTTCCTGTGTTGCTCTTTCATAAACAAATTTTATAAAAGCCGGTTCGTTAGTCTTGCCTCTCATCGGAGCAGGAGCCATGTAAGGGCAGTCAGTCTCAAGCAAAATTCTATCAGCCGGAATTTTTTTGAAAACTTCGCGCAATTCGTCTGAGGCTTTTCCTTTCCATGTTAAAGCACCGCCGAAAGCGCATAAAGAATTAAATTCTAAAACTTCATCTAAAAATTTCAGGCCGCCCGCGTAACAGTGAAATAATAATTTAAGATCTTTATGATTTCTTAAAATTTTCATGGCATCGTCAATAGCTTCGCGGATATGCAAAATAACGGGCTTGTTGACTTCTTCAGCAAATTTTAATTGAAGCTCGAACATTTCAGCCTGAACATCACGCGGCGATAAATCATAATGATAATCTAAACCGATTTCACCGACTGCAACAACTTTTTTATCTTGAATTAATTTATAAAATTCTTCTGGAATAGCGTTATATCTTTTTGCTTCGTGAGGGTGAATACCGATTGAAGCGAAAAAGTTAGGGGTTAGGGGTGAGGGGTTAGGGGTGTTAGAAAATTCATTAGCCATTGCGACAGCTTCTATGCTGTCATCTAAATCACAGCCGACTATAATCATTTTTTTTACTCCGGCCTCTTCAGCGTGTGAAATAATTTCGGCGGCGTTTCCTCTTAACTCTTCTGAATTAATATGACAATGTGAATCTATAAGCATGATTTTATATTTATGATTTCAGGATTAAAATTTTTTTCGTTATAAATTTTTTCTGCACGTTCTAAAAATTTTTTTGTTTCAAGTTCTTTCAGCGAATTTTTGAAAATTTCTCCGCAAGTTTCTATATCGCTGTTAATTTGATATATTAAAGCCTCTTTATTTTCAAAAGTTTTTATTTCGCGGATTTTTTTAAGAAAGAAAATTAAAATCTCCGAGCCGTAAATATCGCCGTGAAAATCCGTTATAAAAACTTCGGCGCGTGTTTCATTTACGTCATGAAATGTCGGATTATTGCCGATAGACAAAGCCCCGCAATGAAAATTATTATCAATTAAAACAGCCGTGCTGTAAACTCCTGAAGCCGGAATAATTCTATTTTTGAGATTTATATTAGCCGTCGGAAAATTCATAGTGCGCCCTCGAGCGTTGCCGTGAATAACATCGCTGATCATGAAAAAAGGATAACCTAAAATTTTTTTCACGTCTTCAACTCCGCCGGATAAAATTTTTTCGCGGGCCTCTGAACTTGAATAAATTTTTTTGTCGAATAAATTTATTCTGAAAATTTTAATTTTATTCTTGTAAATTTTTTCGAGATAGTCAGCACTCCCGAGTCTTTCACGGCCGAAATGAAAATCGCTCCCGAAGACAACACCGTCAACGCCGAATTTTTTTATTAAAATTTCTATAAAATCTTCCGGGCTTAAATTCTTAAAATCCTCGTTAAATTCAAAAACTAAAAAATTAGGAATTTCTAAAATTTCCGCTAAAAATCCGCGCTCTTTAAGCGTGAACATAGAATTTTTTAATTTTCCTAAAAATTCAGCAGGGTGAGGCGAAAAAGTTATAACGCCCCAATTATTTTTTATTGAATTTTCGCGGCATATTTCAAATAATTTTTCGTGGCCTTTGTGGAAGCCGTCAAACGAGCCGATAGTAACTAACATTTTTTATTAAACTTTAGGGACAATAACTTCAGGCTTAATATAGTCGTATCCGGCATACGAGCCGAAACCTAAAAATTTTTCGCCCTCAACACAGATAAAATTTTTTACGTTGACACCGCGATAAAATTCTTCAGCGTGGTTTAATAAAATGCTCATGCCGTTCATAAAACTTTTTTCATCACGTGAGCCGACTTTTATGCGCGTGAAATTTTCAGCGAGTTCCGACAAACTTAAAATTTTATAAATTTTGTCGTCAGGGTTGTTAGCGTCTTCGACCTTAAAATTTCCGACAGCAGAACGCTCTAATTTTTTTACATGAGCGCCACAGCCCATAATTTTCCCTAAATCGTGAGCAAGGCTTCTAATATAAGTTCCTCGTCCGCAAGAAACTTCAAGTTCGACAGTTCCGGAATTTTTATCGAACGGAGTCAAAATTTTTATATTTCTAAAAAATACCGGACGCGCTTTCATTTCGACTTCCTGACCCGAACGCGCTAATTTATAAGCTGCTTGGCCGTCAATTTTGATTGCCGATACAGCCGGAGGAGTCTGTAGTCTTAAGCCTGAAAACGAAAATAAAGAATCATAAAAAAATTTTTCGTCAAAATCCTCAAAACTTTTTTCAGAAATTACATCGCCGGAATAATCATAAGTATTTGTTTCTATGCCGAATTGAATTTGAGTTTTATAAACTTTCGGCAAAGACATTACAAATTCGCTAAATCTCGTGGCGTGGCCTAAAAGCAAAACTAAAAGCCCTGAAGCAGTCGAGTCCAAAGTCCCCGAATGTCCGACTTTTAATTTTGCTAATTTTCTTCGCGCAATCCCTACACATTGAGAACTGCGGAAATCTACGGGTTTATTAATCAGGATTAGAGCATTCATGATATTTTTTCATAATTAAATTTTCTAAAACTTCCATAGCGTCATCAATCGGACAATCTAATTTTGCTCCCGCTGCCATTTCATGGCCGCCGCCGCCTAAAGGTCTTGCAAACTCTCCTGCCCCGAAAGGACTTCCTCCGCGTGAACGTATACTTAATCTAATTTCGCCGTTTGGATATTCGGTTATAGTCGAAATTAATTTTACGCCCCTAATCGTCATGAACATGCTCGAAAGTCCTTCAGTGCCGGTCATGTCCGCGCCTGTTTCTTGGAAGTCGGATTTTTTCAAGACTGTAATTGCGAAAATGTTTTCAGGCCCGAAAATTTTTACTCTCGACATTGCCCGCGACCATAAAAGAAAATCTGCAGGAGTTTTATTCTGGTTTATTAAGTCGCTGATTTCGGACGGATCTATACCGAGCTCCATTAAATTCGCGGCTATTTCATGAGTTAACGGTGAAGTATTTGAAAATGAAAATCCTCCCGTGTCCGTCAAAATTCCCGTGTAAAGGCTCACAGCAATTTCATGAGTTATTTCAAATTTTCCGGCTCTGAAAAGCCTGTATAACATCTCGCATGTTGAAGAAGCCCGCCCGTCTACGCAATTAACATGACCGAATAAAGAATTATCTTCGTGATGATCTACGTTAAGGACATTGAGATTTTTCTCAGGCTCTAAACCTAAAGTGCCGCGTTCATGGTTAGAACAGTCAAGGAAAATATATAAAACGTCATCTAAATTTTCAAAAGTAAAATTTTCGCAAAATTCGTGAGCGTCATAGCCGGATAAATATTTATAAGTCTCAGGCAATTTTTCGTCAGGATTAATCCAAGTTACATTTTTGCCTAAATTTTTTCCGGCTGTATATAAAGCAGTAGACGAACCAAGCGCGTCGCCGTCGGCTTTTTTGTGAGTGAAAATTTTCCACGTTCCAAAATTTTTTAAGACAGTTGACGCGCTGATTAAATCATCGGGATTAAAATTTTTATTCGTCATCATCGTTTTCATTTTCGTTTTCGTCAGGATAGCTGTATTTTATTCCGTCAAGAATTTTATCAATTTTCGCTCCGTAATCGCTGCTCTTGTCAATAATAAACTCGAGAGCAGGAACACGGCGCAATTTTATCGACTGTCCTAACATCCCTCTAATAGCGCCTTTAATTTCGTTCAGGTCTTTCAAAATTCCCGGACATTTACGAGCCTCAAGAGCCGTGAAAAAAACTTTTGCGCGTTCTAAATCTTTCGTACATTCAACGCCGGTTATAATCGTGGCTTTGACGCTTTCTTTCTGAATTTGAGTCTCGATTATCAAAGCTATTTCACGCTGAAGCTGTTTGTTGATGCGCGACATTCTTAAATTGCTGCTCATAATTCCTGCACCACCGTATAAATTAATAAATCTTCCTGGCCGGTGTTAATAATTTCGTGGCTTGAACCCTTAGGGCAGTAATGGCAGACACCGGGCTTTAATATTTCTTCAACTCCGTTGCAAAAAGCTTTCCCCACGCCGCTGACGACAAAATTTATATCGTTGCTTGTCGCCTGAGTATGAGAGCCTATAGACGCACCCTTTTCTAATCTGCTGATTATTACTTTTCCTGATGAGTTCATGAACATTTTTGAGGCGATTTTTCCTTTACCGCCGTTCATGCCTTCAAAAATTTTTTCTTCTTTAGAATTAAAATCAATCAGCATTACAGTGAACGTTTCTCCTCTATTACTTCATAGACTTCGAGAATATCGCCAACGTTAAAATCCTGATAGCCTTCAAAAGAAATTCCGCAGTCCATTCCTTCTTTTAATTCGCGGGCTTCGTCCTTTTCGTGGCGCAACGAGGCGATTTTTCCGTCCCAAATTACAATTCCGTCGCGGATAATTCTAACTTTTGCTGTGCGTTTTACGATGCCTTTAGTAACGTGAGAGCCTGCAATTTTTCCGATCTTCGGGATTTTGAAAATTTGACGGATTTCGACCTCGCCTAAAGTTTCCTCGCGTAAATTCGGCTTCAAAAGTCCTGCCATAGCTGCCTTAACATCGTCGATAATGTCATAAATTACGTTATAAATTCTGATTTCGACACCGTTTAACTCAGCAACTTTTTTAGCATTTCCGTCAGGTCTTACGTTAAAGCCGACGATTACGGCATTAGACGCTGAAGCAAGCATAACGTCGCCTTCTGTAATTCTTCCGACACCGCGATGAACTATTGAAACTCCGACCTCGTTAGTTGCAAGTTTTTCAAGCACCGCGCAAAGAGCCTCAAGAGAGCCCTGAACATCGCACTTAACGACTAAATTCATGTGAGGAAGCTGACCTTCTTGTAAATTTGAATATAAATCTTCAAATGAAGCTCGTTTTATTTCGGCGGCGGCTTCGCGTTCTTTGAGTTTAGCCTCATCAAGAGCGGCGCGTGCTTCACGTTCGTTATTTACTACTCTGAAAGATTCGCCCGGATTAGGAACATCGCCGAGCCCTAAAATTTCAACGGGTGTGCTTGGCCCTGCTTCTTTGAGGCCTTTACCTGCCCAGTCAAATAAAGCGCGTGTTTTTCCCCATGTTGAATCAAACAGGACTATATCGCCGGCCTTGAGTGTTCCGTCTTTAACGATGACAGTAGCTACCGGGCCTTTGCCTTTATCAAGTCTCGCCTCGATTACTACACCTTCGGGAGCAGCTTTCGGATTGGCTTTTAACTCCTGCATTTCAGCTTCAAGCAAAACTCTTTCGAGCAAATCTGAAACTCCTATGCCCTGCTTTGCTGAAATTTCTACAGCACCGACATCACCGCCCCAGCCCTCAACGAAAATTCCTAAATCTGCAAGCTGCTGGCGAACTCTATCGGGCTTAGCTCCCTGTTTGTCGATTTTATTAATCGCTACGACTAACGGAACTCCGGCGGCTTTAATATGATCAATGGCTTCGCGGGTCTGAGGCATAACACCGTCATCAGCACCGATAACAAGAATTACAATATCCGTAACTCCTGCACCGCGCGCTCTCATAGCCGTAAAAGCCTCGTGGCCGGGAGTGTCTAAAAATACTATAGGCTTCCCGTCCTGCATAACGACATAAGCTCCGATATGCTGAGTAATTCCTCCGGCTTCATGTTCAGCAACAGAAGCGTGGCGGATATGGTCAAGCAGGGTAGTTTTGCCGTGATCAACGTGTCCCATTACTGTAATAATCGGAGGACGCTCGACTAATTTAGCTTCGTCTTTAGGCTTGGGTGCGGGCGGCTGAGGTTTAGGCTGCTCGGCTTTGACGGGCTCGGGAGTTTGAACAGGTTTTGAGGGAGTTTGATTTTGTTTTTGCTGCTGAGGCTGCTGCTGTTTTTGAGATTTTTGGAATTTTTGAAGTTTTTCGGGGAGTTCCTGTTCGTCTTTTTCGTAATCTTTATTGTTAGACTCGTGTTTATAGTCTTGAGATTTTGAGAATTTTTCAGATTTATTTTTAGAAGTTTCGCTGCCGTGCTGTTTTTTCTCTTGAGATTTTGCTTCGCTGGCTTCCTGAATTATGTTTTCGACAATTTGAGCCGTTTCTTCATCGATTGAACTTGAATGTGATTTCACAGGTACGTCCAACTCCTGCAAGACGGCTAATAACTCTTTATTACTCTTGTTTAATTTTCTGGCTAAATCGTAGATCCTTATTTTATCGCTCAAAAGCGTTGCTCCTTTCTATTTCTTCGTGCTGATGTTTGTAAATTTCCAAGATTTTTTTTGCAAACCCTGAATTAAGAGGCAGGCCTAAAATTTGAACGGTATCTTTTAAGCCTGTAACGTCTGATAATTCTTTAATCGTCATGTTAAGCGAAAGACTTTCGTGTTTTTCAGCAAATTTTTTAACGCCTTCCGAAGAATCTTCCGCAAGAATTACTAAAATTTTTTTACGGCTTTCAGACTCGATTTTTTCCGAACCTATTAATAGCGCTCCGGCTTTCCGTGCGAGACCTAAAACGGATTTAATTTTGAGATTTTTATTTCCGCCGAAGTTTTTAATAAATTCTTCGAGTTCGAGCCAAAAATTTTCATTAATTTCGGCTTTCAAAGCATGAGCCAAAACGCCGGATTTTTTAGCTTTTTCTAAACAGTCTAAATCCGGGCAGATATAAGCCCCGCGTCCCGGAAGTTTCCCGGCGGAGTCGATAAAAATTTTTCCGTCAGGACTCTTCACGAGGCGGATTAAATCATTCTTAGCGCTCTTAACTTTGCAGACTGAGCAGGAACGTTCAGGAATATGTTTAACTTTCAAAAACTTCATGGAAAATATCCTTTAATGTCGGCATTCTGTCAGGCTCGACACCAGTAACGTTTAATTTCCAGCCGGTGAGTTTTGCCGCGAGTTTTACGTTTTGTCCCTTGCTGCCTATTGCAAGCGATAACTGGTCAGGATAAACGTAAACCGTAGCTTCTTTTTCGTGGTCAAGAACGGGCTCGACTTTAGCAATTTGAGCAGGAACCATAGCATTTTTAATAAAAATTAAAGGATCGCTGTTATAGATAACCGCGTCAATTTTTTCGCCTCTGAGAGATTGGATTATAGATTTAATTCTCATTCCGCCCGCCCCGATTAAAGAGCCTACAGGGTCGACATTAGGGTCAAGACTTGACACAGCAACTTTAGCCCGTGAACCGGGATCTCTTGCGATATTTTTAATTTCGATTGTACCTTCTTGAATTTCCGGGATTTCAAGTTCAAGCAACTTTTTCAAAAGTCCCGGGTGAGTTCTCGATAAGATAATTCGAGGTCCGTGAGGTTTAGTTTTAATCTCAAGAACATAAAATCTCATTACCGTGCCGAGATTATAACGTTCGCCGGGTATTCTTTCGCGTTTAGGTAAATCGGCGTCAGTTTTTTCGTTAATGCTGATAGTAATATCATCGCCGTCAACTTTATAAACAGTGCCGCTAACCATGTCGCCGACCTTATCAGCAAATGAATTAATAATAATATTACGTTCAGCGTCGCGTAATTTTTGCGTTATGACCTGCCGGACAGTCTGAGCCGCAATACGTCCGAAGTTGGGCGGATTTTGTTCAATTCTTATTTCTTGGCCGACTTTGGCTGACTTGTCGTATCTGAGAGCGTCTTTCAAAGAAATTTCTTTGCCGGGATTATCGCCGGTTTCCTCAACGACTTTGCGGATTTCAAAAATTCTCATGTCGCCGGTGTCGAGGTCTATTTTTATTTCTGCCTGACGGTCATCGGGCAGATATTTGTTATAAGCCGACAACATAGCCGACTCCATCGTAGCTATTATGACTTCAATTCCGAGCCCGCGCTGTTCTGCTAACTCGTAGAGAGCTGCGACAAACTCACGGCCTAAACGTATCATTTTCTTTTGTTCCCCCTCCGCTTATGTTTAGAGTTTTCATTTTCATTTTTTTTGTTTTCAAACCTGTAAACCAGATTTCCTCCTTTAATTAAATCGAACGGAATTTTTTTCCCGCCGGTGTCGCAGATTAATTCAATATTTCCATCGCTGACGGAATTTATAATGCCCGTGAAAGTTTTACGCCCGTCAATTAATCCGTCAATTCTCACCCGTGCTTCGCGGCCTTGAAAGCGGATATAATCATCGAGTTTATATAAAGGTCTTTCAATGCCAGGCGAACTGACTTCAAGATAATAACGCCCTTTATCAAGTCCCGGGACATCGGGATTTTCGTCAAGAAATTTATTGACACGGCGCGAAACTGTTTCGCAGTCATCGACATTAATTCCGCCGATAATGTCAATCAAAATTTGAATTTTCGTCCTGCCGAAATCTTTTTTAATTCCTACGTGAACACACTCATAGCCTGCGTGCGTTACTATCGATTCAATTTGTTCTAAAAAATCATCACTCATTTTTTTTAATCTCTTACCCTGCATATAAAAAAGGAGAGGGATTTTCCCGCTCCTTTCATTAAATTCATGAAATTAACTGAATTATAACGCAAAATTTTTTTTCTTCAATAAATTTTTTTTGATATAATAATTACACTTTCCTGAAAATATTTCATAAAGTAGAAAAAATAATTTTTTATTATTACTTTTATTACTACAAAAATTGCGTTTTCGTTTAGTTATAATAAAGTTTCACAGAGATGAATCCCCAAAATTTTTGAAAGAAATTTTTTTTAGCGTTTTTTCATTATTTCGTCAGCCTGTTAAAATATACGCGCTTAAAAATTAAAAATAATTAATAAAGGAGAAAAATTTTCCATGAAATTTTATGATCTCGAATGGCTCGCAAAAAAATGCGGGACTGACAACAAATATGAAATCACAGCTAAAGTCGCCGCCGAAGCGAGACGTGAAAGCGAAGAAGCTTTACCGGCAAAAGACAAAGACTCTCCGGCTGATGAGCGTTTTATTTCTAATGTTCTGCTCGAAATTGAAGAAGATAAAAGCCCGATAAGCGTTGATTACAAACCCGCTGAAAATCCTGAAAGGCCAGAAAGACCGGAAAGGCCGGGAAGACCTCAGCGCTTTGCACCTAAAGCCGCTCCGGCTCCGGAACAAGTTTTTGAAGACGCTCCGAAAAAAGAAAAAGCTGAAAAAGCAGAAAAAAAAGAAACAGAAGAAAATGAATAACTGGAAGTCAGGCCGTAAAATCCTTTTGGGAATAACAGGAGGAATAGCGGCCTATAAAATTCCCGCTCTCGTAAGGTTAATTAAAAAAGCAGGCTGTGAAACCGAAATAATTTTGACGGAGTCAGCTAAAAATTTTGTCGCGCCTATGACACTCGAAACTTTATCGGGGCGTGAAATTCATTCTGACGAAAATTTTGATTTTCATATCCCGCACATTAAATTAAATGATTGGGCTGATGTGTTAGTAATTGCTCCGTGCACAGCGAACACTCTCGCTAAAATTGCTCACGGAATTGCGGATAATTTATTAACTTCAGCTGTAATCGCGGCTCATTGTCCGATTTTAATTTTTCCGGCAATGAATGAAAAAATGTTTGAAAATTCTGCGACACAAGAAAATATAAAAATTTTATTAAATCGCGGCGTTAAAGTCATAGCACCGTCTGAAGGCGATTTAGCGTGCGGAGTTTCAGGAAAAGGACGAATGAATGAACCTAATGAAATTTTGCTTGAAATTTTTAGAACTTTATCGCCCGAAAAAAATCTTAAAAATAAAAATATTTTAATTACCGCAGGGCCTACTCATGAATATATTGATCCAGTGAGATTTATTTCTAATCCGAGTTCAGGAAAAATGGGCGCGGCTATGGCTCGTGCTGCTTGGTATCGCGGAGCGGACGTGAAAATAATTTCAGGGCCTGTCGAATTTAATTCGTACGGCTTTGAAGTCATAAAAGTTAAATCCGCTCTCGAAATGCTTGAAGCAGTGAAAAAAAATTTATCATGGGCTGACTATATCGTAAAAGCTGCTGCTGTCGGAGATTACAGGGTAAAAAATTTTTCTGCTCAAAAAATTAAACGTGCCGCATCTGCTGACGGGCAGGAAAATAAAAATAATTTTACAGTCGAACTCGAACAAAATCCCGATATTGCCGCCGAAGTCGGAAAATTAAAGCGCGAAAATCAAATTTTAATCGGCTTTGCTGCTGAAACTCAAAATATTTCAGAAAATGCGAGAGAAAAATTAGCACGCAAAAATTTAGATTTTATATTAGCTAACGATGTAGCGGCTGAAGGCTCAGGTTTTGCAGTCGATACTAACACATTGCGGTTAATTCCGAGAGACGAAAGTAAAAACGAAAAAATTTATTCTGGCTTAAAAGAAGATATAGCTTTTGAAATTTGGAACGATGTTTCTTTATGATGTAGCTGTCCCGGAACTTAGCTTAAATAATTTGACTTATGAAAGTTCTTGCGATATTCCGACAGGCGCAAGAGTTAAAGTTGAAGTTTCAACTCACAGCCGGACAGGATTTATTTTAGGATTTTCTAAAGATAATTTAGACCCCGAAGTAAAAATCAAAAAGATTGAAAAAATATTTGATGACCGTCCTATAATTCCGCCGGATTTATGGGACATGGCTTTATATGCCGGAAGAATTAGTTTTTGCGGAGCAGCACCGGCTCTAAGAGTAATTTTGCCGCGTTATTTAATTTTGCCGGACGCGAGAAAAATTCAGGAGCGGAATTTTTATTGTGATTCAAAAAATTATTGCAGAGAAAATTTTTTCAATCCGATTGACTCTGAAAGATTTGATTTTTATATAAACGAATTAAAGCAGGGCGGACGGACTTTAATTTTATTTTCAAGAAAAGAAAATGCGAAAAAATTTTTTGACTCTTTGCCGGACGAATTAAAAAAACGCACTTTATTATGGGGGGCAGCCGGTACAGAAAAATATTGGCTCTCTTGGCTTGACGCTTACTTTGGAAAATTTGATTTTGTTATCGGGAGTGCCGGAGCGATTTTTGCGCCTTTAATGCCTCAAAAAATTATCGTTGAAGACGAAGCGAGCCGAAATTTTATAATTCCGCCGGTCTTAAATGTTTCAGCGCGTGATTTAGCAGAACACCGTGCGAAGTTTTTAGGAGCGAAATTTATCACTGGAGGCCGTCAGCCCTCGTTAAAAACTTTCAAAGATTTTAGACCCGAAGAAAAAATTTTGCCCGAACGGAAAAATATAATTTTCACGGATATTTTTCACTATAAGACACGCAGAGAAGAAGAAAAAGGCATCGAGGGAAATATTCCGTTGACTTTTTCATTGATTAAGAATACTTACAAAGAGTTAATGAATAAAAACAGCGTCATTTGGATTTTAGACAGGCTGGGAGACTCTTCGGAAGTTTTTTGTGCCCGCTGCGGAGAAATTATTAAGTGTCCTAAGTGCGGAAGTCCAATGAGAAGCGAAAATGACGGAAAAATTCTCAGCTGTAAAATTTGCAGTCAAGTCCAGGACTTGCCGGAGAAATGCGAAAAATGCGGCTTTGAAGTTTTAACGGGACGGAGGCCGGGACTTGAAACTCTCGAAAAAATCGCGGGGAAATATTACGAAAAAATTATTTTATATGTCGATAAACCTGAAGAAGACAGCGAAGATGATAAAGACAACAAAAAAACTAAAAAGAAAAAAAAGCCGCCAGTTAAAAAAAATTCTTTATTTTTAACCACCCGAAGCGGCCTCGAACTTTGCGATAAAATTCAGCCGTCATTAATAGCGTGGCTCGATTTAGATTTAGAACTCAGCTTTCCGGGACATGATAATAAACTCGAACTTTTTAGTTTATTATGGGATTCTTATTGGCGCGGACGCGAAAAAAATTCTGAGAGAAAAGTTTTAATTCAATCACGCAGGCAGGGAATGAACACCGCTAAATTTTTGACGCAGGGCTGGACAAAATTTTTAGATTATGAACTCGCTGAACGTCAAGAATTTAATCTGCCTCCTTACGGTCATGAAATTGAACTTGAAATTGAACCTAAAGCCTCAAAACTCCGCGAAAAAATCCTTGATGCGTTTTTCGGCATGGGAATTTTCGTTATGGACTCCGGCGATGAGACTGAGCCTCTGCGTCTTAATTTAGAATCTCTTGAGCCTCTTGAAGAAATTTTGAACGCGGTAAAATTTTCGTCCAAACAATTAAAAATCACCGTGAAAAATTAATTTAGTGATATTATTTCTCTCGAATTTTTTTAAGGAGAGAACTATCATACATACTTACATCAAAAAAATTGCCCGCAGTGCTTTAATTGCTGCCCTGTACACAGCTTTGACTGTTGCTCTTGCGCCTATATCTTACGGGCCTGTTCAGTTTAGAGTTTCTGAAGCATTAACTCTTTTACCGTTTTATTTTCCTGAAGCTGTACCGGGCTTGACGATAGGCTGCGTACTTTCAAACTTTTTAGGCGGCTACGGTTTGCCGGATATGGTTTTCGGATCGCTTGCGACTTTGCTTGCGGCACTGTTGACGATGAAATCAAAAAATATTTTTATCGCGGCTTTTTGGCCTGTAATTTTTAACGCTGTGATAATCGGCTTAATGCTTCACGTTTTAATTGAAGTTCCTTTGATTGCGACAGTAATTTATGTCGGACTCGGCGAGGCCGGAGCGTGCTATTTAGTCGGAGTTCCGTTAATGAAAATTCTCGAAAAAAGAAAAATAATCGTTAAATCTGCGTAATATTTGCGATTTTTTTTCTTGAATTAAATGTTAAAATCCGCGACGAAACTTAAGGAGGAATTTTTTTATAATGTCATTAAAGAAAATTATGTTACTCGTAGTAGCAATCTCAATCGTAATGAGTCTCGCCGCAGTTGCCTGCGCAGCTTCTTCAAAGAAAAATAACACAGCCGCCGCTGCCTCAACAGCAAGCGTTGAATCAGTCGGCGTAGTTGATAGAGGTCAAATTCTTGATAATCACCCCGGACTGAACGCAGCACGTCAGAAATTAGCCGAAATTGCAAGACAGAAAGAAAATGAAGCTAAGGCCGCTGCGGATAAAGAAACAGACACAGCTAAAAAAGCTCAGGCTGTTCAGGCCAAGCGCATGGAACTTGCTCAGGAAGAACAGAAATTAATGGCTCCGATTTATCACGACTGCGAACAGGCTGTCCGCGAAGTTGCCGTGAAGAAAAAATTAACGCTCGTTCTTGATAAGTTCGTCGTTTTAATCGGCGGCACTGATATTACTCAAGACGTAATTCAGCAGCTTTCAAGAAAGAAATAAAAATTTTTAATTTAAGCTGAAACTCATGCGTAAAATTTTTGCGTTCACCGTAATTTTTTTATGCTTATTAAATTTTAATCAGGCGTTCTGCGCTCAGTTACTTCAAAAAAATCACAGCTGGGTGTGGAACGTTTTCGTTGTATCTCCGTCAGGCGGCTGGGAAACTGAGCCCGGAAAATCTATAAAAACCGCTCTCGAATGGTGTGAAAAAGAAATTGCCGAGAGCAGTTCCGGAGTCGGAGGTCATGATATAAAATTTATTTTCATGGATAACCCCGCGAGCAGCGACTTGCCCGCCCGTGATTTAAGATTTGATTTTGACTCGCGCACTGTCGCCGTTATGAGTTTTGCTGATTCACCCGAAGCCGATAGAATTTTAGTCTCGCGTCTTTCAGGAATGAATATCCCGTTATTAATTTCCGGCGGTGAAAATGTTTTAATCGACCGCAACGGAAGCCCTATCAGAAATATTTTTGCTCTTGATTTATACCGTGATTACAGATGCCCGGCCTTTGTCCGTTACGCTGCGGAAATTTTTGACAAAGAAAAAAGAATTGCTTTAGCCGCCGCGCGTTTCACGATTAACCAGGAACGCGAAGCAAAAATTTGCTACAACATGTTAGACCATGAAGGTTTTATGCCTATGCCGTACTGGGTTGACGCTTCAGTCAGAGATAGTTATTATATGATGTCCGAAGAAATTGAAAGCTATGAGGGCGAGAAAGCCGGAGTTGTAATTTCTTTCATGGGCAGCATGGGAGCGCGTGAAATTTGGCGTAATTTTATGAGAGTCAGATCTACTTGGCAGTTATGGAACTGCGCCGAGCCTGAAAAAATTTATTTATCGTGTCGCGGAATGATTTTCGCGGATCAAAATATCGCGTTAAATTCTCAAGGCGGATTTATCCAGACTAAGCGTAATTTATGGATGAGCCGCGCCATGCAGATAGATGACATTGTAGCCGCAGGACGTGCTATAGCTCTCTGTAAATGGTTTGAGAATGCCGTCGCTATGATGCCTCAGCCGGTCGATGAAATGCCGCGCGATATTCTTCTGAATAATTTAGCCCGAGTTCAAGAAATTCCTTTTGGAAATCAAAAATTAGATATTAACCCTGCTCTTCACAGACCCGACTCAAGAAATATTTTTATTGTCGAAGTCCGTGATCATGAATTTCAATATAAGGACACCGTGAACGTTCGCGGCCTCGTCTATACACCCGGATATTAAAAATTTTTTTACTTCCTACTTAAAAATATTATCGTGTATAATGTGTGAAAATTTTTGCATTTTTTAAGGAGCGTGTAAATTTTTATGCAGAGCATAATGGATACGATTATGCACTATAACGGCATCGTCAACAGTTTTGTCTGGGGCGCGCCTGTTTTAATCTTGCTTGTAGGTACGGGAGTTTATTTAACTTTACTGCTCGGCCTTCCTCAGTTCAGATATTTCTTTGCGTCTTTATCAGAAGTTTTCAGTTTCAGAAAAAAAACCGACGCAGATAAATCAATTTCTTCATTCGCAGCAATGGCTACGGCAATGGCTGCAACAGTCGGAACAGGAAACGTAGCAGGAGTAGCTACGGCTCTTCACTTAGGCGGACCCGGCGCAATGGTCTGGATGTTAATCTCGGCGGTCTTCGGAATGTGCACGAAATTCGCTGAAGTTACTTTGGCCGTTCACTATAGACAGAAAGATGCTCACGGCGATTGGCGCGGAGGCACTATGTATATTCTTGAGAACGGAACGAGTGAAGTTTTAGGGCAGGGGCTTGGAAAATTCATCGGAAAAATTCTTGCAATTTTATTTGCTCTTTTTGCTTTCTTAGCTTCATTCGGAATTGGTGCTGCCACTCAGGCTAACTCAGCGGCTGAAGCAATGTCTATGGGCTGGGGAGTTGATCATCTTTACAGCGGTATCGCTATAGCAGTTTTAGTTGCTCTCGTAATCATCGGAGGCTTAAAGAGTCTTTCAACAGTTACGACTTATATCGTGCCGTTCATGTCAATTTTCTATATTTTCGGTTCGATTTACGTTCTTATGATTAATTCTTCAGCAATTCCCGGTGCAATTTCAAACGCTGTTCATCTTGCTTTCAACAATCCTTTAGAGACTTTGCCCGGAGCGTTAGCAGGCTGGGGAGTTAAAGAGGCGGTTCAGCGCGGTATAGCGAGAGGCGTTTTCTCTAACGAAGCCGGTATGGGCAGTGCCCCTATGGTTCACGCTACAGCAAGCGTTGAGCACCCCGTTCAGCAAGGTTTCTATGGAATTTTTGAAGTTTTCATGGACACAATCGTAATCTGCACAATGACGGCTCTTGTAGTTATGGCTACAGGGACATTAACGAGCGCGCCGGATTTAACAGGAGCACAGCTTACTCTTAAAGCCTTTGAAAATGCTCTCGGAGTTCCCGGAAAATATATTCTTTCAGTAGGGCTTTTGCTTTTTGCTTTTACTACGATTTTAGGCTGGTACTGGTACGCTGAAACGGCTATAACTTATTTATTCGGAGTATGGACAAAGCCTATCATGAAAATTTTATGGATTTTTATGATTATTATCGGTGCTGCAGGTTCGCAGTTCTTAGGCAGTCAGGGCAACCAGTTCTTAAATAATATCTGGGACATTTCCGACACTCTCAACGGTTTAATGGCCTTGCCGAACTTAGTAGGTTTAATAATTCTCTCGGGAGTTTTGAAGCGCGTTGTCGACGACTACGAAGAGAAATACGGAACTCCTGATGATAAGGCTTTAACAGCCGGAGAAAGAGTTTTAGTTTCAAAGGCTCAATATATTACAATCGGAGCTATCGGCGTAGCATTCGGCACAATAGCTTTCTTTGCCCACACTACAATATTCGCAACATTAGCGGCAGTTTTAGGTCTCATTGTTGCTTACAGAAGACAGACATTGCTCGGTTTCCTGTCAATTATTTTGGCAGTAGCAGCATTTTCTTTATAAAATAAATTAAAAATTAGAAGTTAATAATTAGGAATGGGAAGTAAAAAACTTTCTCGTTCCTTTTTTTTATTTTTGATATAATCCGCAAGAAATTTAGTGAAAGGAAAAAGGAAAAAATTCATGAAACAAAAATTTTTAATTACGGCTATGCTGATAACTTTTATATTTGCAGGCTGTGCATTTGCTGATGATATTGATTTAGGCGAGGGCTATCACGTTCCGAGCGGTTTTTCAAGCATTTTAATAACAAGTTCTGACGGTACTGCCATATGCAACGCTGTAAACCGTATTCAAGAGGGCGGAACGATTTTATTATCCGGAACTTTTAAGCTGAAAAAACAAATTAATATCAAAAAAAATCTTACGATTAAAGGTCAAGGCACTACAATTTTAGACGGAACTGCGGCAAACGACAGAGTTATTAGATGTGAGGGAAATATTACGCTCGAAAATCTAACGATTACAGGCGGCGACTCGTCTAACGGCGGCGGTGTAAAACTTGACGGAGGCGAAGTCAATATAATAAGCTGCGATATTACAGGCAACAAAGCCGAATTAGGCGGGGGCGGTATACATTCGAGTGCTTATAAACTTACAATAACAAAGTGTAATATTTCAAATAATGAGTCATCATTTGCGGGCGGCGGAATATCTGCCTTATTCGGCACAATTACGATAAATGACAGCACAATCAGCGGCAACACAGCCAAAACTACGGGCGGCGGCATAGGAGTTTTAGCTACCAATATCATATTGAATAACTCTACAGTTACAAAAAATACAGCAGAAGCGAAAGGCGGCGGCATTGTTCTTATAATCAGTGCAAGCTGCACAGCAACAAATTCATCTATCACGGGCAATACGGCTCCTGAAAGTGCTGATATTTTAGTGGACGCAAGTTCAAGTTATACAAATTCATAAATTTTAAGCAGGGAGGGAAAATAACATGAACAAAAAAATTTTTATAGCTCTTCTTTTTTTAATTTCTCTGATAGTTCTTGCAGGAGGATGCGGAGGCGGACACAGCGATCTTCCTGTAACGGGCGGTACAGAAGTTGACGCGGCTTTAAGCGGAGCATGGACAACTAAAGGCAGCGGCACAGCTACACTCGCAGGCATAAATACTGACAGCGATGAACTTGAACAATTTAGAGCTTTCGGCGAAATTCCTGATGAGGTATTAAAGCAATATCAGGAGCAGCAGGCTAAAAAAGCTGCAAAAACTATCACTGCTCCTGTAACAAGGGCTGTGGCTTTCTTTGAAAACAGTAATATTTCAGGCACAAACGGAACATTAAAATTAACTGCTGTTTTTATTGTCAGCGATGACAGCAACTATTTACCGATAGTCTTTAACGGTGTAACACTTACAACAACAAGCAGCGGAACAAACTCATGGACAGCCGCGACTCCTGACGGAGGAACTTTAACAATAAATATGCCTTCGGAAGAAAAAATTAATATTTCAGGAAAAATCAGCTATCTTGATTATAACTGCGAGTTCAGCACGTCTATAGAAAAAAGTCAGGCTAATCCGATAGATCCTGCAGCGATTTTAGACGGAACTTGGACTTTAGACGGCACTCAAAGCGGCGGCTGTTTAGCTGACAGTTCTTCTAAAGTTACTGCGGCTGTCGTTCCTGAAGTGGCTTCAATCGCTTTTACTAAAACGAATAATATCTCATCTTCACATATTTCGCAGGTTAAAAACGGAGCCGATGTTGATGCTGTATTATCATTGTTTCAGAGTATAAAACCTTCTTCTGAAGCAACTTTATCACAGTTAGATGATAATGTTTACAAATTAAAAGACGCGAACGGCAACGAAACTCTTATTTTTATTGAAAACAGCGATGAAATTTTTGTAATCAAAAATGAAAGCGAAGATAACACCGTACAGGCCACCGAATTTTTGCCGTTAAAAAAAGTTAATTTGGACATTGAAACGGCTCTGAACAAAAATTGGACAGCGTCTGAAGGGGACGGCGGCGGCTGGATATATTTTTATGATATTACTAAGTTAGTAACAACGACTGACCCGACAGAACTTGAGTTTCTGAAATTACTTGAATACGTTTCATTCTCGCTTAAAACTGCTTCTCTAAAATTTTCCGGCGTAACTGCTAATGATGACGGTACAATCACAGCTAAAATGAATGTGAGTGCTTCATTATCTATTGCCACTGAATTTTTGAAAACAATTCTTCCTGCTGATAAACAAGTTGCGCCCGTAGATGAAAGCGGAACAGTTACTATGACAAAATCCGGAAATTCTTGGCATTTTGAAAATGACGGAGATATTTATAACGCTTCATTTATTTCTGATAAAGAGTTAATTCTCTCTGTCTACTCTTTGAGTGAAAACGAAGGATACGGCGAGTTTGTTATAAGATTTAGAGCAAATTAAATTTTTTATTTTTTATGAAGTACGGTTGTGTTGTTTGACATGGCCGTATTTTTTTATTATAATACTTCACTGCACTAAAATTACCAGACTATCAGGGGAGGTATAACATTGCCTGAGTTCGTTCCAATAAGCAAAACCCGAAAACGTTACACTTTCGGACGCGCTCGTGACGTAAGCAACATGCCCGATATGATCGAGGTACAGAGAGATTCTTATCATTGGTTTTATCAGGACAATGTACCGCCTGAAGAAAGAGTTTCGCAAGGACTTCAGGAATTATTAGAGGAAGTTTTCCCGATAGAAAGTTATGACGGAAATTTTGCTCTCGAGTTTGTAAGTTATGCAATAGATAAGCCAAAAATAACGGAAGAGGAAGCACGGCAAAAAGATATGACGTGGGCCCGGCCTATCAAAGCCACTATAAGGCTCACGAACACAAAAACTCAAGTCCGCAAGGAAGCCAAAGAGATTTTCTTAGGCGATTTCCCTGTGATGACCGACAGAGGAACTTTTATTATTAACGGCACAGAAAGAGTTGTAATCAACCAGCTTGCACGCAGTGCCGGAATTTATTTCACACGTACAGGGGACGTATGTTCAGCGAAATTAATTCCGGATAGAGGCGCGTGGCTCGATTTTGCTATGCCGGAATCAGAGAAAGAAGTAATTACAGCTAATATAGATAATCGTAAACGTTTACCAGTAACTTTATTATTAAAAGCACTCGGCGCACGCAATAATGAAGAAATTTTAGAGCTGCTCGGCGTTGAGACAGTTTCAAAATATTTCGATAACGAATTAAAAGGCTATATGTCCGCCGAAGATGTTTATAACGAAGACGGAGATTTAATCGTAGGCAAAGGAGATTTAATTACTGAAGATATTTTAGCTAATCTTTATAAAAATAATCCCGACTCCGAAGCAGCGATTAACGTCTACGAAATGGACTCAGGACTTGCCCGTACTCTCGATAAAGACCGTACGAAAAGCCCGGATGAAGCTATACAAGAAATTTTTAAGCGTTTGAGACCTAACGAATTAGCACGAATTGAAAACGCCCGGGATTATTTTAAGAGTCTGCTTCAAGACCCGAGACGTTATACTTTAGGACGTGTAGGACGTTATAAATTAAACCGCCGTCTTAATATGGACGTTTCTGAAGAAGAAAAACTATTGACGCTCGATGACGTTATAGCGATTATGAAAGAAATGTTCGCTATGTGCAAAGAAGATAAAATCAGCGACGATATTGACCACTTAGGAAACAGACGAGTCCGTTCAATCGGCGAATTATTACAGAATCAAGTCAGAATAGGTCTCTTAAGAATGGAAAGAATAGTCCGCGAAAGAATGACGACTATTCCCAATCTTGACGAAGTTACAGGCCGCGAATTAGTCAACGTAAGGCCGATAGCCGCGTGTTTAAGAGAATTTTTCGGTTCAGGACAGCTCTCGCAGTTCATGGATCAGACTAATCCGTTAGCCGAAGTTACTCACAGACGCAGACTTTCAGCACTTGGCCCCGGAGGTTTGAGCCGCGAGCGCGCAGGATTTGAAGCCCGCGATGTTCACTACACTCACTACGGAAGAGTCTGTCCGATTGAAACTCCTGAAGGCCCTAATATCGGTCTTGTTTCGTCATTGACTACTTACGCTACGTTAAATTCACACGGATTTCTTGTAACACCGCGCCGAAAAGTTAAGGACGGAAAATTAACTGATGAAATAGTTTTATTATCAGCCGATGACGAAGATAAAAGTTATGTCGCTATGGCTAACACTCCGCTTGAAGATGACGGAATAACGATAGCAGGCGACTCATGCCCTACAAGACACGGCGACGGAATTGTTACGATTCCTAAAGAAGAAGTAGATTATATGGACGTTTCTCCGCGTCAGATAGTTTCACCGTCAACGGCTTTAATTCCGTTCCTTGAGCATGATGACGCTAACAGAGCCTTAATGGGTTCAAACATGCAGCGTCAGGCCGTTCCGTTATTAGTGCCGGAAGCCCCGTTAGTCGGCACTGGAATTGAACACAGAATAGCTAACGACTCCGGTTCGTGTATAGCAGCTAAAGACGGCGGAATTGTAACTTATGTTGACGCAGATAAAATTAAAATTGAAAATAAGCGGGGCCGCGAAAAAGTTTACGATATGATTAAATTCAGACGTTCTAACCAGTCGACTTTAATTCACCAGAGACCCCTCGTCCGTAAAGGCCAGGAAGTCGCAAAAGGTGAAATTATTGCTGACGGTCAGGCTATCGAGAACGGCGAATTAGCTCTCGGCCACAATGTTTTAGTCGCTTTCGTCCCTTGGGAGGGCTATAACTTTGAAGACGCTATTTTATTGAGTGAAAATCTTGTTAAAGATGATAAATTTTCGTCTATTCATATTGAAGAATACGAAATCGAAGCCCGCGAAACTAAATTAGGAGCGGAAGAAATTACCCGCGATATTCCGAACGTCGGCGAAGATATGTTAAGAAATTTAGGCGATGACGGAATTATTAGAATCGGTGCAGAAGTTACAGCCGGTGATATTTTAGTCGGTAAAGTTACACCGAAAGGCGAATCGGATCAGACACCCGAAGAAAAATTATTGCGCGCTATTTTCGGTGAAAAAGCCCGTGAAGTCCGCGATAATTCTTTGAAACTTCCTAACGGTTCTTGGGGAAAAGTCGTAGCCGTAAAGCAGATGGACAGAAAAGAAAGTCCTGAGGCTTTAAGTTCCGGCGTAATACGTTCAATTAAAGTTTACGTTGCTCAAAGAAGAAAAATCACAGTCGGCGACAAAATGGCAGGCAGACACGGCAACAAGGGCGTTGTAAGCCGAATTTTGCCCGTTGAGGATATGCCTTATCTTCCTGACGGTACTCCCGTTGATGTAGTTTTGAATCCTTTGGGAGTTCCGAGCCGAATGAATTTAGGCCAAGTTCTTGAAACTATCATGGGCTTTGTTGCGTTAAATAACGGCTGGCACGTTTCAACTCCTGTTTTTGAGGGAGCTAACGAAAATGAAATCTTCTCGGAAATGAAAAAAATCGCCGCTGAAAAATATCCAGACTTAACTGAAGACGGAATGATTACAGTACGCGACGGACGTACAGGCCGCCCTATGGATAAAAAAGTTACTATCGGCTGTATGTATATGCTGAAATTAAATCACTTAGTTGACGATAAAATTCACGCACGTTCTACAGGCCCGTACAGCTTAATCACTCAGCAGCCTTTAGGAGGCAAAGCTCAGTTCGGCGGTCAGAGATTTGGAGAAATGGAAGTCTGGGCTCTCGAAGGTTACGGAGCGGCTAACGTTTTACAGGAAATTTTAACGGTTAAATCCGATGACATTAGAGGACGCGACAAAACTTATGAGCGTATCGTCAAGGGTCAGAGTTTAGTCAAGCCCGGCGTTCCTGAAAGTTTCAGAGTTTTAGTAAAAGAACTTCAAGGGCTCGGCCTCGATGTTGATGTAACATTTGACGACGGCTCGCACGGAGATATTCCGATTGAAGATGACGATAAGCCCGTATTCAATGCCGCCGCAGCAAAATCGCCGGAGGTCTTCCAGCCTTTAAGAAAGCCGAGAAAACCGCGTAAACAGCAGGCCGACAAGGAAGCCGTACAATCTGAGGCAGACAAGACTGAATCTGAAGTATCGTCTGAAACAGCCGATGTTTCCGCAGATATTTTCAATAAAGAACCGTCAGCCGAAGATTTAGAGAAAATGACTAAGGAAATGGCAGAAGAATCAGCACCGAAAATTTCCGATGTTTTCGGAGAGGGGGAAAATTAAACCTTGGCCAAACGAAAAGAAATCACAGGAGTTAGAATTAAATTAGCAACTCCTGAAAGAATACATGAAATTTCAAAAGGCGAAGTCTTAAAGCCTGAAACTATAAACTACAGAACTTTACGCCCCGAAGTCGACGGACTTTTTTGCGAAAAAATTTTCGGACCGACTCGAAGCTATGAATGCCGCTGCGGAAAATATAAACGCTCCGGCCCTAAATTCAAAGGCGTAATCTGCGAGCATTGCGGCGTTGAAGTTACTGATAACCGCGTCCGCCGTGAACGTATGGGACATATTGATTTAGCTGTCCCTGTCGTTCATATTTGGTACTTGCGCGGTATTCCAAGCCGTTTAAGTTTACTGCTCGGAACAACGGCCAAAGATTTAGAGAAAGTCGTTTATTTCGCTCCGTCAAGAAAAACTGAAAAAGGCTACAAAATTATAGAAACTTCACGCCCTGATATTATTCAGAAAGGCGCGGTAGTTTTTGAGAGCGAGCTCCGTATTCATGCTCATTACCAGCCTGTAGGCTTTGAATGGGAAGAAGCATTCCAGCTTGACGGAATTGAAAACGTTCCTGTAAATGTCGGAGAAGTTATTTCAGCTACTCAAGTTGCTAAATATAAAACTGACTACGGCGATGAAAGTTTGAAAGTTGAACCTGCTTTCACTCTCAGCAAAGACGATGAAGAATTAGGCCTTAAAGCCGGTGATATTGTTCCTGCTTCAAAAGCCGACGATGACGCACGCCGCGCTAAAGTCGGAAATAATGATGCTTTTATCGTTACAGGCGCGGTTAAACTGCCTTACGTTAAAGGGCAGATTTTATCAAGAAGCGAACTGACAACTCTTGAACATCAATATCCCGGAAAATTCAGAGTTATGCGTCATGAAAAAGTTATTGACGACCCGAGTCATTTAGTAATTGATCCGGGCTATTCAATGTTTTCTCAAGGCGATGTAATTTTTGAACATCAAGCCAGAACCTGCAAAAAATATGACGAGAAATTCCAGGCCGGAATCGGTGCTGACGGTGTTCAGGCTTTAATTAATAAATTAGATTTAGATACTTTAGCCGATTCATTAAGAGAGCAGATCGCCGACACTACAGGCCAAAAGAAACGAAAATTAATCAAGCGTCTTCAGGTTGTTGAAGATTTCCGCAAGAATAATTCTCAGCCTCAATCGATGATTTTGAACGTTCTCCCTGTAATTCCGCCGGATTTAAGACCGTTGGTACAGCTTGACGGCGGACGTTTTGCAACGAGCGATCTTAATGATTTATATAGAAGAGTTATAAACCGCAACAACAGGCTTAAAAAATTACAGGCTCTAAACGCTCCTGAAATTATCGTTAGAAATGAAAAACGAATGTTACAGGAATGTGTTGACGCTTTAATTGATAACGGCAGAGTAGGTAAAGCAGTTTTGGGTGCAGGCAATAGACCTTTGAAAAGTCTCACAGATTTATTGCGCGGCAAAAAAGGCCGTTTCCGTCAGAATTTGCTTGGCAAACGTGTCGACTATTCAGGCCGTTCGGTTATCGTTATCGGGCCTCAGCTGAAAATTTATCAGTGCGGACTTCCTAAACAGATGGCTTTGGAATTATTCAAGCCTTTCGTAATCCGCAGACTTGTTGAGGGCGGAATGGCTTTGAATGTAAAGCACGCTAAAAGAAAAATCGAAAAAGGCGGCAACGAAGTTTGGGAAATTCTTGAAAACATCATCAAGGATCACCCCGTTATGTTAAATAGAGCTCCTACTCTTCACAGATTAGGTATTCAGGCATTCGAGCCCGTTTTAATGGAAGGTAAAGCAATCAGACTTCACCCTATGGTCTGCACGGCTTTCAACGCTGACTTTGACGGCGACCAAATGGCTGTTCACGTTCCTTTGAGCATTGAAGCCCAAGCTGAAGCGCGTTTGTTAATGCTCTCGGCTAATAATTTGCTTTCACCTGCTTCAGGCCGTCCTGTAGTTACGCCGACTCAAGATATAGTTTTAGGCGTTTATTATTTGACGGATATGCGCGAAGGTCTCAAAGGCGACGGAATGTGTTTCACGGATATGGAAGACGTTTTGTCTGCAGTTTCGCACGGAATTGTTCATGTTAATTCGCGTATTTGGCTGAAAGAAAATCCCGAACTTTGGGGCTATCCTAAAGGCCGCAGAAAATACACGAAAGATAATGAAGCCGTAATCGTCAACAGTTATAAAGACGTTGAGGGCGAGCCCCGTGCAGTTTTTTTTGAGACAAGTCCCGGAAGAGTCGTCTTTAATGAAAAAATCGCGCCGAAATTGCGTTTTGTTAATGAACAGTTAGGCAAAAAGAAAATCGGTGCTTTATTAGACGATGCTTATGACAAAGTCGACAGACCCGGCGTTGTCGCAATGCTTGACGATATTAAATCTTTAGGCTATCACTGGGCAGCAAGAAGCGGAATAAGTTTCGGAGTTCAGGCCGTAAGAATTCCTGACGAAAAAGCCACGATAACTAAAGCTACTCAAGCAGAAGACGACATAGCAAAAGAAAATTACGAAATGGGTTTATTAACTCATGACGAATATTTAGACCAAAAAGGCAAACTTTGGGGAGCAGCTACAAACGAAATCGCCGAAAAAATAAAAGAGCACATGAGCCCGGATAACCCTGTCCGTATGATGGTCGATTCAGGTGCTCGAGGTTCTTTAGGACAAATGGGACAGATGGCCGGAATTAGAGGTCTTATGGCTGACCCGACAGGAAAGACTATCGACTACCCGATAACGGCGAACTTCCGTGAGGGAATGAATATGCTTGAGTATTTCATTTCGACACACGGAGCCAGAAAAGGTCTTGCCGATACAGCTTTAAGAACAGCAAAATCAGGATATTTGACGCGCAGACTTGTTGACGTTGCTCAAGATTTAATTATCACTCAGCACGACTGCGGAACAGATAAAGGAATTTGTATCCGTCCGTTAAAGAGTGAAGGTAAAGTTATGATCGGCATAGCAGCAAGAATAGCCGGACGTACTGCACTTCATGATATTGAAAAAGGCGGAGAAATTTTTATCAAAGGCGGAGAAATTATCACTGAGTCAATCGCTAAGAAAATTGAAGAAGCAGGTTTTGAAGAAGTTTGGGTTAGAAGCCCCTTAGCGTGCGCTCTTAAAAAAGGTGTCTGCCAAAAATGCTACGGGCATGACTTATCTTCAAGAAAACTCGTTCCTATCGGAGAGGCTGTCGGCGTAGTTGCTGCTCAGTCAATCGGCGAACCCGGCACTCAGCTTACTATGAGAACGTTCCACACAGGCGGCGTTCGTTCAGCTGAAGATATTACGCAGGGTCTTCCGAGAATTGAACAGTTATTTGAAGTTAGAAGACCGAGAAAAGTCTGTATCTTAGCAGGTCTTGACGGCCATATTAAAGACATCACGACCGAAGGCAAACGAAAAGTTATCGTTGAAGATGATGAAGGCAATACCTTAACTCACGCAATTCCTTCAGGACAGGAAATTAAAGAAGGAATTGAAGTCGGTCTCGAAGTTACGAAACTCACAGCTTTAACAGAGGGAAGTGTTGACCCTCAGCAGTTATTAGAGGTCAGCGGAATTGATGCCGTTCAGAGAATGTTGGTTGACGAAATTCAAAACGTTTATAACTCTCAGGGTGTCAGCATTAATAACAAGCACATTGAAGTTATTTTGCGTAAAGTCGCGCCTCTTAACAAAGTCCGAGTAATTGAAGAGGGCGATACTAATTTCGTAGCAGGCGACATGATCTGGGAAGACGACCTCGAAAAGCAGGAAAAAGAAATTCTCCAGAGCAACGAATGGAGAGTTGAAAACGCTTTGAAGAGATTCGGCGGCAAAACTTTACTCGCTGTTGATAACCCTGAACCCGAGATTGTTGAAACTGTCGGACAGCCTCTCACGGAAGAGACAATAAGAAAGATTTTAACGCCCGGTGTCGGTGTCAAAATGCTCACGGTTGAAGCCGAAAATCAGCAGAATCCGAACGATAAGCAGGAAGTTGATGTTATCATCGGCAAGACTGCTTTCAGAAGACGCCTTGTCGGTTTGACTCTCGTCCGCCCCGTCAGAGTGCTTAAAGGAAATATCAGCAAAGCAACTATGCTCGGCCCCAGCGAAATGAAGAGAATCACAGATCCAAGAGTTGAACCTTCGATTATCCGCGTCAGAGATAGAAATTTGCTTAAGAACATCACAAACATCAAATGGTGCGCGGAAAATTTAATGATGGGAAGCCGCAAAGTTTGTCCGCATGACGAATTAATTGACGAAAAATACGCTCAGGATATTGCGAGCAGCGGTTTAAGAGAGGTAAAAGTCTGGAACGCTGTCGAACATATCAACGTTGCTGAAACCGTTAAAAAATTCCTCATGGATAAAGATTTTCTCGACCGTGAAATTTACGAGGACGGCGAAGCAACAGGCAGATATATTGACGAGAGCGTCATCGACTCTATCGCAACCGGCGAAATCGAGCAGATAGAAATCGAAGACGGCGACTCAACGATTATCTTGACGCGCGATAAAATAATTGCTAAGGCTTTAGCACCGAAACTCAGAAATAAAGTTTTAGTCAAAGCAGTTCTTCCTGAACCTCCAGCACCGGAAGTTATCGAAGTCGAAGCTGATATTAATGCTGAAACTGAAAGCCAAGAGCCGGAAGTTAAAGAGGAAGCTAAAACTGAAAAAGTTGAAGAAGTTAAAGCTGAAGAGCCTCTGCCTGACGGGCAGACAGGTCAAGAAACCGCGAAAGCCGAAGCAGAAAAAACTGAAAAAGTTGACTCTCCTGCTTCAGAAACGCAGGAAAAATCGGAGCCGGAAGCCGCGACTGAAGTTAAAGAAGTTCAAGCTGAAAACGAATCAGAATCGTCTGAAGGATTAGCAACTATAGCAGTTGCCGCGACTGTTTCAGAAAACACTGAAGATAAGCCGAAATTCAAGAAAGAAAAAGTCCTTCCGCCCGAAGAACCAGAACCGAAATATCACGGCGGTCTTGAACTTAAAGGCAAAATCATTGAAGAACTTGCGGCGGAAAATCCGATTGATATTTATGTCAGAGCCGCTAACTGCAAAATTGAACGCTGCTTCTTAATCCGCGATTACACTTACGTTCAAAAAATGCGCGAACTTCCTGAATGTAAGCCGTTCATTCACGGAATTACGAAAGCGGCACTTGCTACAGACAGCTTCTTAAGCGCGGCATCGTTCCAGCAGACTGCTCAGGTCTTGGCCGGAGCTGCTGTAAAAGGCGAACTCGACCCGTTAAGCGGTTTGAAAGAAAACGTTATAATCGGGCATTTAATACCGGCGGGAACAGGTGCTGAAGCATTTAGAAAAGTCGGCAGAAAAGACGATAAATCTAAGATGATGAAATTCCCGCGCCAGACACGCGACAGAAGACCTAAAGAGCCAGCGCCTGCAATTGAAAGCAAAGATATTTTTGATAATTAGGAATTAGGAAGAAAAACATACTCCTCACTCCTCGCTCCTAATTCCTAACCGTTTTTTTATTGTATTTTTTCAAATAAAAAAGGGGAAAATTATTTTTGGGTAAAGACGAACGAATACAAAAAATTATAGAAAGCTGGCGCGGCCCGCAAAGGCTTCAAGAAGATACGTGGCAGAATGTTACGCTTGTTCTTGATTATTACGGTTTCACATATGAGCGTAAAAAAGAATGGGTGTGCAATCATGAAAAATTTTCAAAACTTGCTCAAAATCCGCGTTCAAAAGATTTGTTAAAAAGCGTAGGTCTTGGACCTAAGGGAGATTTTGCCGTTGCTATTACTCACAGCGAAAATCGTAAATCTGGAATAGTTATTCAACGCTATTTGAAAAATATTCTCAAAGCTATTGATTTTCTTAAATTTTTGGAAGGAAAGGAGAAAAAATCATGAAAAAGGATTTAGATTATTACATGTCGCTCCCGTACGAAATCAGACTGGAAGAATTATCTGAAGAAGACGGCGGAGGAATTATGCTATCAATTCCGCTTTTAGGTTGGGCAGCTGTACGCGGTCATGGTTACACTTATCCTGAAGCCCGGCAGGCTCTCGAAGACTGTAAAAGAGATTTTCTTGAAATTTGGCTTGAAGCCGGAGTTGATATTCCTGAACCTAAATCCGATGATCCTCAAAAATATTGGGAAGAATTAAAAACTCTCTGCGCTTAAAAAGGCAAGGAGTTAGGAAGTAGGAAGTAGAAACACGCCTAACTCCTAACTGTCTTTTATAGTATTTTTTCAAATAAAAAAGGGGAAAATTATTTTTGGGTAAAGACGAACGAATACAAAAAATTATAGAAAGCTGGCGCGGCCCGCAAAGGCTTCAAGAAGATACGTGGCAGAATGTTACGCTTGTTCTTGATTATTACGGTTTCACATATGAGCGTAAAAAAGAATGGGTGTGCAATCATGAAAAATTTTCAAAACTTGCTCAAAATCCGCGTTCAAAAGATTTGTTAAAAAGCGTAGGTCTTGGACCTAAGGGAGATTTTGCCGTTGCTATTACTCACAGCGAAAATCGTAAATCTGGAATAGTTATTCAACGCTATTTGAAAAATATTCTCAAAGCTATTGATTTTCTTAAATTTTTGGAAGGAAAGGAGAAAAAATCATGAAAAAGGATTTAGATTATTACATGTCGCTCCCGTACGAAATCAGACTGGAAGAATTATCTGAAGAAGACGGCGGAGGAATTATGCTATCAATTCCGCTTTTAGGTTGGGCAGCTGTACGCGGTCATGGTTACACTTATCCTGAAGCCCGGCAGGCTCTCGAAGACTGTAAAAGAGATTTTCTTGAAATTTGGCTTGAAGCCGGAGTTGATATTCCTGAACCTAAATCCGATGATCCTCAAAAATATTGGGAAGAATTAAAAACTCTCTGTGCTTAAAAAGGCAAGGAATTAGAAATTAGGAAGTAAAAAATTAATCCTGCTTCCTAATTTTTTTCACTAAAAGCATTTAATAATGAAAAAATTTAGAGGTTAAAAAAAATCCCTCACTCCTAACCCCTCACCATAAAAAGCCTTTGCGCGTGCTAAAAATTTCTTTTTACTTAGACAACTAAGCGCGGGAAAATTCTAACCCCTCACCTGCTTTTACAAAATTCTTCCATTTTATCCATAGACTTCATTAAATTTTCCATTGAGAGAGTGCAGGCTATTCTGATATATCCTTCGCCGCTCTGACCGAAAGCACTTCCGGGCAAAACTCCTACGTGAGCCTCGTCAAGAAGTTTCCAAGTAAATTCCTCGCTCGTTAAGCCAGTCCCCGTAATATCAGGGAATAAATAAAAAGCTCCTTCAGCTGAATGACATTTAACGCCTTTCATAGCGTTTAATCTTGCCTCAACGGCTTTCATTCTTTCGCCAAAAATTTTTGCGCGCTCTTTTACTTTTTCGTCCTGAGTGTTCATAGCATAAGCAGCGGCCTTTTGCGAGAGAGTATTAACTCCATAAGTTTGAACTGATGACAAGACACACATAGTATTAATAACGTTTTTGGGCGCAAAAACATAGCCTATTCTCCAGCCCGTCATGCAGTGGCTTTTTGAAACTCCGGAAGCAAGCAAAGTTCTTTCTTTCATACCCGGAATATTAGCGAAACAGATATGTTTTTTACCGTTGAAAATCATTGACTCGTAAATTTCATCGCTCAAAACGAACATATCTTTTTCTTCAACGAATGACGCGATCTCTTCAAGCTGTTTAAGAGTTGCTATACGTCCTGACGGGTTGCCTGGAAAATTCAAAATTATTCCGCGCGTTTTAGGAGACCAAGCCGCCCTTAAATCTTCAATAGCCGGAGCGAAATTATTTTCTTCGCGCGTTTTTATTGCTACAGGAACTCCGCCGTTGCCGCGAATTTGAGCCTCGTAAGGCGTGAAATAAGGTTCAATAAGCATGATTTCATCGCCGGGATTTAATAACGCCCCGAAAGCAAGCCAAGGAATATGAAGACCTCCGACCGAAATGCAGACTTCATCGGGCGAGGCTTTGAAGCCGTGATGACGTTCCCAATAAGCGCAGGCGGCCTCGCGTGTCTCTAAAAATCCCTGAAGAGGCGGGTAATGAGTGAAACCCTCTTTAGCTCCTTTTGCTCCAGCGTCAACAATGTCCGGCTCTGTAACAAAATCAGGCTCACCGATACTGAGATTTAATACGTCCGGCATTTTCTCGATAGCCTGAAAAACTCTTATCATTCCTGAAGGTTTTTGAACGCTGAATTTTTTTGCAAGTTCCATAAAATAAAAACACTTCCTTAAAAATTAATTTGATTTTATTTTAACGCTAAAAATTCAGAAAATTAATAAATTAAATTTCGTGTATAATTGAAAAAATTTTAATTTAGAAAGGAGTTTAATATTGTTCACGCTTTCAGTTATTATTCCCTGCTACAACGAACTCAATAATATTGACGAAGTTGTAAATAAAGTCAATTTATCGCCGATTGATAATAAAGAAATTATCGTAGTTGATGACTGCAGCACAGACGGAACGAGAGAAATTTTAGAGAAAAGAATCCGTCCTTTAGTGAGTAAAATTATTTATCACAAAAAAAATCAAGGCAAAGGAGCCGCCCTCCGCACAGGTTTTGCTCACGCTACCGGAGATATAGTCGTCATTCAAGATGCTGATTTAGAATACGATCCTGCGGAATATCCTAATTTAGTAGCTCCGATTTTGTCTGGCGAAGCTGATGTAGTTTACGGTTCGCGTTTCCTGAACGGCAAAGCTAAAGGATATTTTTCCAACCGTCTCGCAAACAAATTTTTAACTTTTTTATCAAATTTTTTCACTCATTACAAACTTACGGATATGGAAACCTGCTACAAAACTTTCAAGCGCGATGTAATTAAATCTATTGAAATTGAAGAAAACCGTTTCGGTTTTGAGCCTGAAATCACAGCAAAGTTAGCTAACATTGGTATCCGAATTAAAGAAATTCCTATAAAATACAGTCCCCGCTTAAAAGAGCACGGAAAAAAGATAGGTTTTAACGACGGACTCCGCGCTATTTTTTGTATATTAAAATACAAAAATTCCGTTGGGGGGGTACTTCTTTATAATAATCAAAGAAAAATCCTGTTATATCCTTGCGTTAGACTGTTATTTTTTATAAATAATTCATTTATGATTGAATTGCATCGGCCTAAAAAGAATTTTATAATGAAAAAAGTTTATAATTTTAATCAGAAAGGAAGCAATCAAAATAATTTTAATAACAGGCGGCGCAGGATATATAGGAAGCCATGCTAATAAATTTTTCCTGCAAAACGGTCATGATACCGTAATCATAGATAATCTTTCACGAGGACATAAAGAATTAATCACCGGAGGAATTTTTATCGAGGGAGATATTTCTGATTCAAGTTTACTCGATGAAATTTTCACGAAATATAAAATAGATGCTGTCATTCATTTCGCGGCGTTCGCTTATGTCGGAGAATCCGTTTTTGAACCGGCTAAATATTACCGCAACAACGTAGCAAATACTATAAATTTACTCGATGCTATGTTACGTCACGGAGTTAAAAATTTTATATTTTCGTCAACTTGCGCGACTTACGGCATTCCTGAAAAAATTCCGATAAAAGAAGACAGCCCTCAAAATCCCATTAATCCCTACGGAGCTTCAAAATTAATGATCGAACGGATAGCAAAAGATTACGCTGTTGCTTACGGTTTATCTTACTGTATATTCAGATATTTTAACGCTGCAGGTGCTTCGCCTGATGGGCAAATAGGCGAATGGCACGAACCAGAAACTCATATTATACCGATTATTTTAGACGCGGCTCTCGGCAGGCGTGAATTTATTGAAATTTTCGGAACAGATTACGACACTCCGGACGGAACTTGCATAAGAGATTATGTTCACGTTACTGATTTAGCTGATGCTCATTTTAGGGCTTATGAATATCTCAAAAACGGCGGAAAATCTGTCTTCTTAAATCTTGGTACAAAAGAAGGCGTTTCTATTCGTGAATTAATCAGCAAAGCCCGCGAAATTACAGGACGGAATATAAATGTCCGTGAAGGCAATAGACGTGCAGGAGATCCTCCCAAACTTGCAGGAAGTTATGAATTAGCTAATAAAATTTTAGGCTGGCAGCCTAAATATTCGGATTTAGACACAATAATTTCTACAGCTTGGAATTGGCATTTACAGGAGAAAAAATTATGAAAGCGGCAATAATCGGAGCAGGTCCGGCCGGATTGACCTGCGCTTTGAAACTTATTGAATCCGGCTTTAATGTTGATGTATACGAGAGCAGTGCTGCTGCAGGCGGCATGACTAAGAGTTTTGATCTTTGGGGACAACGTGTTGATGTAGGACCTCATAGGTTTTTCTCGATGGACGAAAAAATAAATTCTTTCTGGCGTGAACAAGTCGGAGAAGATTATGTAATGGTCGATAGATTGACGAGAATTTATTACAACAAAAAATTTTTTTTATATCCCGTCAAAGCTATGAACGCTCTTAAAAATTTAGGTTTTATCGAGGCTATGTCATGCGTTTTGAGTTATATAAAAGCATGTTTTGCTAAAAAAGGCAGCGAAAAAACTTTTGAAGAATGGGTATCACATAAATTCGGCTATAAACTTTACAGCGTTTTCTTCAAAACTTATTCTGAACGTTTATGGGGAATTTCATGTAAAAATTTAGACGCGGATTTTGCCCGTCAAAGAATTAAAGGCTTAGACCTTTTCGAGGTCATAAAGTCAGCAATATTCCCGCAAAAGAGCGTTAAACACAAAACACTCGTAGAACAGTTTGCTTATCCTAAAATGGGAGCAGGCGTGCCTTACGATAACATTGTGAAAAAAATCGCTTCAAAGGGGGGGGGTAATAAAATTTGAAAACACTGTTGAAGGCTTAATTGTTGAAAATAAAATTTGTAAGGGAATTATTGTAAACAGCGAAAAAATTTTTTATGATTTTGTAGTCTCAACTGCTCCGTTTACGGATATGATTAAAAGTATTCCTAATTTTTCTCCCGAAGTTTACAAAATAGCGGACGAACTTACCTATCGAAATACGACTTTAGTTTATTTGAAAGTCAATAAAAAAAATCTCTTCAAAGATAACTGGCTCTATATTCACGATAAATCCGTGCAGTTCGGCAGAATGACAAACTTCCGAAATTGGTCGCCTTACATCACAAACGGAGAAGATTTTACAATTCTTGCTCTCGAGTACTGGTCATATGATGATGACGATATTTGGAAATGTTCCGATGAAAAATTAATCGAAACAGCAAAAGACGAAGCTGCTAAAACCGCACTCGTAAATAAAAACGACATCGCTGACGGTTATGTTCTGCGACTGCACCGCTCTTACCCTGTTTATTCAACAGGCTATCAGGAAAAATTAAACATTCTACAAGAAGCTGCAGACAGTATCAGCAATGCGGCGTTTATTGGCCGTAACGGTTCTTTCAAGTATAATAATCAAGACCATAGCATTTTAATGGGACTTCTTGCTGCTGAAAATATAATCACCGGAGAAAGAAAAAATAATCTCTGGAACGTCAACACAGACTACGATTATCAAGAAGGCGGAAAAAGTATGAGTAAAGGAGAAAAATTATGAGAAGGAAACGAGTTTTAATTACAGGCGGAGCGGGCTTTTTAGGTTCGCATTTGTGTGATAGGCTCATCAAGGAAGGCAACGATGTTATCTGCGTCGATAATTTATTCACCGGCAGCAAAGATAATATCCGGCATTTACTTAATGAACCTTATTTTGAGTTCATAAGGCACGATGTAATTAATCCTATTTATGTCGAGTGCGATCAAATTTACAATTTAGCCTGCCCTGCTTCACCGATTCAATATCAAAGAGACCCGATTTACACAACAAAAACTTCTGTTTACGGCGCGTTTAATACTCTCGGACTTGCCAAGAGAACAGGCGCAAGAATTTTACAGTCATCAACTTCCGAAGTCTACGGCGACCCGGAATGTAATCCGCAGCCTGAAACTTATAGAGGCTCTGTGAACACAATCGGCCCGCGTTCATGCTATGACGAAGGCAAAAGAATAGCCGAAACCTTATTTTTCGACTATCACCGTAAGCACGGCGTTGATATTAAAGTCATGAGGATTTTCAACACTTACGGCCCCCGAATGGATATAGGAGACGGGCGCGTAGTCAGCAACTTCATCGTTCAAGCCCTTAAAAATGAAGATATTACGATTTACGGCGACGGCTCGCAGACACGCAGTTTCTGTTACGTGGATGATTTAATTGACGGAATGATTAAAGTCATGAACAGCCGCGACGGTTTCACGGGTCCTGTTAATATCGGCAATCCCGGCGAATTTACAATTAAAGAACTTGCAGAACTTGTAGTAAAACTTACAAATTCGCGCTCTAAATTGGTATTCTGTCCGCTGCCGCAAGACGACCCGACTCAAAGAAAGCCTGATATTTCACTTGCTCAAAAGGAACTTTCTTGGAAGCCAACAATACCTCTTGAAGATGGTCTTAAATATACAATCGAGTATTTTAAGAAAATTTTAGTATGAGCATTTTCGACAGGCTTATTAGGCTGCCCGGCCTAAATATTTTCGAGCCGTTTTACAAGCGGCATAAAGAAGGGCTGCTCTATTTATTTTTCGGCGGCGTTGCGTTTTTCATGAACATATTGCTGTTTATTGCAATCGATAAAATTTTTAGTATTGATGCTCTGATAAATAACGCTATATGCTGGGTTATCTGCGTAATTTTTCAATATTTCACGAATAAAATCTGGGTATTTGAGTATAAATCTGAAAGTTTCAGCGAATTATTACGCCAGATAATTTCATTTTTTTCGGGAAGAATTTTTACGCTGCTCGTTGAGGAGGTGATTATAGGGATTTTTATAACGTGGCTGAAATTTAACACTTTGAGCGTTAAATTATCGTCCGAAATTATAGTTATTATCTTAAATTACGTCATCAGCAAGATGATTATTTTCAAGAAAAGGCAGGTTTAATTTATGGCATCAATTTTTTACCAAACGTTAATGTATTTGCTTTTTTGCTGTACATGGGGTGCTGCGTTTTTCGCGGTATGGGTTAATTGCGCGGATATTTACAAGACTATCTGCGTAGCGAGTATTTTATGGTCGGCATTTTTATTTGCATTAACTGAAGGATTAAATATTTTCAAAGCTATTACAGCAACGAATTTAATAATAGCTTGGGTAATTTATTTAATTCTTGGGGGGGGGTACATTTTTTCACGAAAAAATGTATTGCGGGAAAAAATTATTTCGCTGAAACAAAGTGCTGTGAGTTTATACCGCGATAACGGAACTTCAGTAAAGGCTTTAATAATTTTCATTGCGTTTTTCATGCTTGCCCGCACAGTCTTGGCCTTGATTACAGCCCCATATAATGGCGATTCTATGTCATATCATCTTTCAAGAATTGTTTATTGGATACAGCATCAAAGCATTGATTATTATGACACTTCAATCTTAAGTCAGTTGTTCTCGCCTGTCTTTGCTGAATATATAAATCTCAATATTTTTTTAATTAGCGGCGGAGATTTATTTGCAAATATGCTGCAAAATTTTTCAGCATACGGCTGTTTATTTTTGTTATACGGGATTGTTAGGAAATTAGGCTGCGGTATTAAATGGGCATTATTCGGCTGTATTTTAACTTTGAGTATGCACATTTTTGCTGCTGAATCTATAACAACACAAGTAGACGTTGTAAGCGCATTTTATTTAATGGTCTTAACTTACTTAATGATTGAAGTTTTATATGATTCTAAACTTACAATTTTTCAATTTACACTGCTTGGCCTTGTTTCCGGTTTCCTTTATATTACTAAGACAAACGCCTGCGCACCGGCCGCTGTGATTATTATCGGCATAGCAATAATGAAAATTTTTTCGGGAAATTTCAAAATTATTCCGTTGGGTGTAATATCATTAATTTTTATAGCGGTGCTCGTATTCCCGACATTTTATAGAAATTACCAAGCCTTTGACGGCGATTTTATGGCAAAAATCAATGTCGGCAATATAGCTATTGGAACAACATCACCGAAATATATTTTTGTAAACGTCGTTAAAAATTTAATTTCTTTAGGTTTTGAAAGAAACACTGAAATTTTCGGAGCAGGTATAAAATTTTTTGAAAGATTATTAAAAATTGATATTAATGCTCCTGAAGTAAGTCTTTCTAATATACCTTTTGAAAAAATTGAATATAAAATTAACATGGACGCAGGAGTAGCTCATTTAGTTACGCCGCTGTTTTTAATAGTAACGATTATTTCATTGATATATCTAATAAAACGCCGTAATAAAACAGAAGGCTTAATGTTTACGTTGTGTTTACAGGTATATTCAATACTCATAATATTACGATGGCAGCCATGGGGCAGCAGATTAATACTTCCGGCTCTTGTCGTTGTTATAATTCCTATTGTTTATTATTTCAGAGAAATTACTAAAAGATTTAGTACAGATTCTTGGAAATATAAAGCCTGCTGTTTCTTAGTCCTCGATTTAATTTTTCAAGGGAGCCTCGCCTGCACCGAAAGTCTTATATTTCATACCGTTTCGCCAGTAAAAAACATGAATTATCCACGATATGAACGATATTGGAACGCAGGACGTAGAACAAAATATTTCACGATATACAATAATTTTATAAAGCTGCTTGACGCTGGGAATTATGAAAATATAGGTTTTGACGGAATTAAAGCTCAATATCAACTCTTAGCTAAATATGTTCCCGAAGGCAAAAAGATCGAGTGCGTAAGACTTCAAGGCAATGGACGCGAAATTGAGCCCATGAATCCGAATTTTTCGCCGGACATTATTCTCGTTGAAAATGTCGAATTGGACACAGAAAAAACTTACACCTGCAACGGAAATGTTTACAAGTGCGTTTTCAAACTCGTTGATGACAATAACAACGGTGCTGTAACTCATTATTCAGCATGGGAAAAAGTTAGTGAGAAGTTAGAAGATAAAAAGTAAAAAGTCTTTTCACTCCTCACTCCTAACCCCTCACTCCTAACTGCTTTACAAAAGTCCTGCTTCACGCATTACTGTTTTAATATTCTCAAGCACCGACCCTTCAGGTGTCGGCAAATTCGGAAGATAAGGATCTCCGACATCTTGGCCTCTCAAATTCGCCATATCTTTAGCTGCAACAGGGAAAGACGCTCCGTCCATTGAAAGACGGACAGGATTTAATTTGAATTGAGCCTCAAGTGAGCCCTTCAAATCTCCTGCTACAAATTTTTGATAAACATCGCCGATTAAATTAGGCATAAAATTCCCGGCCGTACATACTCCACCGACAGCACCGACACAAAGCGAAGCATAAAGCAACGTATCTTTGCCGCCGAAAACTTTGAAATCTATATCACGGTTCAATCTCACGCACTCTTCAGTTAAAGTAATGTCGCCGGAAGTGTCTTTCATTCCGACAATATTTTTAACTTCATGAGCAAGTTTTGCTATTAATGCCGCGTTAAGCCCGTAACCTACGCGCCCGGGATTGTTGTAAATTAATACGGGAGTATCAGGAATTGACTCGGCTATAGCTTTGAAATGCTCAAATAATTCTGTTTGAGTCGGCTTCAAAAACATCGGCTGTAAAATCGAAACTGCGGCTGCTCCGTTAGCGACCGCCATTTTTGCAAGACGGATACATTTTTTCGTGTTAATCGCGCCGATGCCGAAATAAACCGGAATACGTCCGGCGGCCTGTGAAACCGCAATCTTCAAACCGCGTTCCATTTCAGGCTCTTCGACTTGATAAAATTCTCCGTTTGATCCGAAAACTAAAATTCCCTGCATACCGCCGTTAATAACGAAATCAATCTGCTTGCGGAATTTTGCTTCATCAATTAATTCGTCCTTGTCAATCGGCGTTAAAATCGGAACTACAACGCCCTTTATAAAATCTGTGTTCATTTTATCTGCCGATTTTAATTCCCGTTAAATATTCGTAATACTGGGCGATTGCGCTGTGGTCTT